>NZ_CP084551.1 GCF_021800405.1 Arthrobacter sp. FW306-07-I
TCGGAATCGGCGGACTCTCCGCAAACCACGAATGGCTGCAGTCCGGAGGCATCGAACTCTACGGTGCGGCCTGCCGTGCCCTGGCCGAGCGGGCCAAGGTTCCGGTGGCCACTTTGTTCAACGAGGCCGACAGTTTCGCCGAAGCCGCAGGGGGGCTCGGGGCCGGCTTCAACTCGGTCATGATGCACACGCAGGGGTGGGACCAGAACAAGCTGATCGCGGACACGGCAGCACTGGTCGCAGCAGCCCATGCCGTCAACGTCGCTGTCGAAGGTGAAATCGGCGCCCTGGCGGAAATCAAGGGTGGCATACTGGACGCCGCCGGCGCCTCCTACACGACTCCGGAAGCCGCCGAACTCTTCGTCCGTGAAACCGGAGTGGACTGCCTCGCGGTTGCCGTCGGGAACGTCCACTTCGTCACCGGCGGCCACGTGCCCACGGTTCAGGTGGACCTCATCAAGGAAATCGGCAACACCGTCGATGTGCCCCTCGTTCTGCACGGCGGATCCGGCACACCGGACGAGCAGACGCGGCAGGCTGTGGAAGCCGGCATCACCAAGGTCAACGTCGGGACCAAGCTCAAGCATGTGTTTGGCCAGGCCCTCGTTGCCGAGCTGGGCCGCCCGGTCGAGGACCCGAACCTCGTCTTCGGTTCACGGTTCGAGGGCGATGCCAATTCCCGCGCAGGCGTGGCGCTGCGTAAGGAGATCCAGCGGCTCATGGACGTCTTCGGCTCCACCGGTCAGGCCGGCCGCTAATGTCACACCCAACCGAGACCCTGCAAAAAGAAGTTCTGAACGCCGACGAGGCCCTTCACCTTCTGGAGGAAATGGTCCTCATCCGCCAGTTTGAACAGACCGCCTACCTGCGCTACCTGCAGGGAGAAATCCCGGGAACACTGCACCAGTCCCAGGGGCAGGAAGCCGTCGCTGTCGGTGTCTGCTCGCTGCTGCGGACCGAGGACTGGATCACCTCCACGCACAGGCCGCACGGCCACGCCCTGGCCAAGGGCCTCGATCCCTCTGCTGGAATGGCGGAAATCTATGGCCGGGAAACCGGCTGCCTAGGCGGCCGCGGAGGATCCATGCACCTGGGCGATCCGGCCCTTGGCATCCTACCCTCGATCGCCATCGTCGGCGGCGGAGTCACGATCGCCCCGGGACTCGCACATGCCCTGAAATACAAGGAGACGGACAACGTCGTCGTCTGTTTCTTCGGTGACGGAGCAGTCAACGAAGGCGCCTTCCACGAAGGCGTCAACTATGCTGCCGCGTTCGATCTGCCCGTGATCTTTGTTTGTGAAAACAACATGTACGGCGCCTCAACCCCATTCCACGAGACCACCCGGAACATCAATGTCGCGTCCAGGGGTGCGTCCTACGGGATTCCTTCCGAACAGGCCGACGGCATGGACGTCAGGGCGGTCAGGGAGGCGACCCAGCGCGCATTGGAAACCGCCCGAAGCGGCAAGGGACCAGTCCTGCTCGAGTTCCTCACGTACCGGTACGTGGGCCACAGCCGCGGCGACGCCAGGGGTTACCGCACCAAGGACGAAGAAGCCATCTGGGCGGCGAAGGACCCGATCAAAACGTTCGGTGCTGCACTCGTTGAAGAAGGCACCGCATCCGAGGAACAGGTGAAAGAAGCCACCGCACGGGCCAAGAAGCGGATCGCGGAAGCGCTCAAACACGCCCAACAGGCACCGTGGCCGGATCCGGTCACGGCCCTCGCACCGAACATCATCTTCGGCAACCCGCCCCAGGAAGTTGAAGGTGCCGGCCCGCTCGAAGAAGGCCCGGAGGACCGGTACCTGTCGATCGCGGACTCCATCAGGGAGACACTGCATAGCGAACTGGGCACGGACCAGTCCCTGGTCCTGTTGGGCGAGGATGTCGGTGTGCCCGGCGGATTCGGCGGCGCATTCGGGGTGTACCAGGGACTGGCCGAGGAGTACGGCCGGCACCGCGTGATTGACACCCCGATCAGTGAAAAGGCCATCATCGGCGCGTCGATCGGTGCCGCCATCGGCGGGATGCGCACCGTGCCGGATCTGCAGTACGCGGACTTTGTTTTCGAAGCCATGGACGAACTCGTCAACGAAGCCGCGAAACAACGCTACATGTCCAACGGAAAACTGACTATTCCGATGGTTTTGCGGTGCCCGGTGGGTGCATCCCAGCGCGGTGCACAGCATGCCCAGTGCCCCGAAAGTTTCTTCATGCATGTACCGGGGATCAAGGTGCTCTGCATCTCGGACCCCTACACGGCCAAGGGCGCCCTCACATCCGCCATCCGGGATGACGACCCGGTCCTGGTGTTCGAGCACAAGCTGCTCTACGGGGCGAAGAAGCGACAGGAAGCCGGTTCCATCAACACCCGGGCCTATGTTCCGGAAGAGAACTTCGCTTTGCCTGTTGGTCAGGCACGTGTCCGCCGAAGAGGTAAGGACGCCACCATCGTCGCGACCTTCACCGAACTGTACAAAGCCCTGGAACTTGCCGAAAAACTTTCAGCAGAGGGCATCGAACTCGAGATCATTGACCCCGTATGGTTGTCTCCGTTCGACTGGACGACGGTGATGGAGAGCGTCAAGCGCACTGGCAGGTTGGTCCTTGCGCACGAAGCACATCTGACCGGGGGGTGGGGTGCTGAAGTGAGTGCCCGCGTCTCTGACGAGCTGTTCTCCGATCTCAAGGCGCCGGTGCGCCGCGTCGCCAGCCGGGACATCCCCATGCCCTTCTCACCGCCGCTGGAAGCCGCAGTTCTGCCGTTGGGGGAGCACATTGAAGCTGCGGTCCGGGACGTCCTGTCCCACAACCAAACGCGATCCGAAAAGGAGTAAAACCGTGGAAGCCATCGTAATGCCAGCCCTCGGGCAGACCAGTGAAGAAGCCTACATCCAGGAATGGCTGGTCCAGGAGGGCGACACCGTCGAAATGGGACAGCCCCTGCTGAGCGTGGAGACCGATAAGGCCCAGCTCGAGGTCGAATGCGTCGCCGACGGCGTCCTGCTGAAGATTGTCTGTCCCGCGGACACCACCGTGAACGCGGGCACGGTCATCGCCTACATCGGCGAGCCCGGGGAAACCATCCCTTCCGAATAGCACCATACAAGTGTCCTGGTTCGCATCCCTGCTTGACGCAGGGATGCGAACCATCACTCATCCCAGGAGCGAGCACCGTGGGTCATGCCCAAGTTTTAGCCATTGACTGCGGAACACAGTCCGTCCGATGCCTCCTCTTTGACCCAATAACCGGGTCTCACACAGTAGGGGCATCGGAAAAACTCACGTTGAAAGTCAAGGGCCCGCAGCAAATAGAAATCGATCCCCTTGAACTCGTTGCCGCAACAGTCCGGGTGCTGCGTGCGACCATCGCAGGGTGCGACGAAACCCCGCTCTGCGTTGGCATCACCAACATGCGAGAGTCAGCCATCGCCTGGTCACGCGATACAGGGCTGCCCGTCCATGACGGCATAATGTGGATGTCACAGCAGAGCCAGAACATCGTCGCCCGCTGGGACAACGAAGGGCTGGCGCCCCTGATTAGGAAAAAAACGGGGCTCAGCAACCACACCTTCTTCTTCGGCTCCAAAATAGCCTGGCTGCTCGACGCGAGACCCGACCTCGCCGCCATGGCCCGCTCCGGCAAACTGGCCGTCGGAACCATCGATTCCTGGCTCCTGTACTCTCTAACCGGCGGCGCCGTCCACGCCACCGATGCATCAAACGCGTCGCGATATCAGCTCCTGAACCTGACTTCGCTGGACTGGGACGAACAGCTTCCCGAGGCCCTTGGCATACCCCGGGCAACCCTGCCGGAAATCAGGGCCACCTCGTCACACTTCGGATTCACGGACCCTGAACGCACCGGCTACCGCATCCCAATCACCGGCATGATCGGGGACCAGCAGGCTTCCCTGCTGGGCCACGGCTGCGACCTGCCCGGGGAAGCAAAGGCAACGTTCGGCACCTCCTGTGTCATCAGCTCCAATCTGGGCCATACGCCGTCAACAGCCGAAGGCCTCGTCACCTCGGTGGCCTGGTCCACACCCGGGGCCGGTGCGGTGTATGAGATGGAGGGATCGGCCTTTCACTGCGGGTACACAATGTCATGGCTCTCCCGCGTCCTCTCCCCGGCGGACCACCCCGACAGCGAACCCGGACGCAGTCAGCTGCCAGCGCGACGAAGAGTCTATCTGGTGCCGTCATTTACCGAGTTGGGCGCCCCCCGCTGGCCCAAGGGAACCGGGGCGATCATCAGCGGACTGCTCATGGACTCCGGCCCATCAGACATCGTACGTGCAGGCCTCGAGAGCATGGCCTTCCAGGCCTTCGATCTCATAAACGCCCTCCCCGGTCCCCAACCTGCAAAACCACTATCCGTCGACGGAGGCGGAGCCGGCAGCAACTATCTGTGCCAACTTCTCGCGGACCTCACGTCCAAGACAATCATCCGGCCACCCAGCCGTGAACTCACGGCACTGGGCGCCGCCCGCACGGCCCTCAAAACACTGGGAGACGACCTCAACGCAGCCTCAACGTCAACCCGCGTTCCGGACTACTTTGAGCCCTCAGACCAGTCCTACGCCATGGAAGGATTCCGTCACTGGAAGGAACTCATTACCCGCAACCTCGATTGACCACGGCCGCGACCATGGTCCACCGGGCGGTCGTTATGATTAAAGGAATAATTCGAGGCACTCTAGGTGCCGGTAGGGAGCAGCATGGTAAGGCTAAGCGCTGAGAGACTCGCGCACGCTGCATTCCTGTACTACGTCCAAGGGCTTTCCCAAATGGAGGTAGCCACGCAGTTGGGTGTTACCCGCTCGAACGTCTCCCGCATGCTGACCGCCGCCAGAGAGCAATACATCGTAAGATTCGAGATCGCTTACCCTCTGGACCGGGACCCCGCCATGGAACAGCGCCTCCTGTCCAAATTCTCCCGTGACGGAATTTCTGAGGTCATCGTGGTGCCAGGCCGGGAGACCGG
This sequence comes from Arthrobacter sp. FW306-07-I, assembly GCF_021800405.1. Classification (NCBI taxonomy): domain Bacteria; kingdom Bacillati; phylum Actinomycetota; class Actinomycetes; order Micrococcales; family Micrococcaceae; genus Arthrobacter; species Arthrobacter sp. FW306-07-I. The sequence continues at coordinate 4,993 of NZ_CP084551.1, forward strand.
CGTAGGCGCGGCCAGCCACGGGTTGCTCGCCGTAGGCCAGGCCGGCTGCAGCTGGCTTGATAAAAACCTCCATGACGGCCAGACACTCGGGCTGTGCTGGGGCAGCACCGTCGAAGCAATGGTCGACAGCGCCCACTTCAACCGCCGGATGGATGTCGAAGTCGTCCAGATCGCCGGCGAACTCAGCATCGACTCCCGATTCTCCGGGCACGACCTGGTCCGGAACCTCGCCGAGAAACTCGGCGGCCGATACCGGTACTTCAATGCCCCGGCAACAACACAGGACGAAGCCACAGCGGCAGCCCTGATGAAGACCGAGCAGGTCGCCACCGCCCTCGCGCTTGCAAGAACCACCGACGTAGCGGTTCTCGGTGTCGGCCACTACGGCATGGACAGCTCAAACCTGTTTCTCCAGCGCGCTGGCGCATCGGATGAGGAAATCCGGGAGGCAGTCGATCTGGGGGCCGTCGGGCAGATCTCCGGACGCTTTTACGACAAAGAAGGCAAGCAGCTCGACCTCGCCATCAACCGGCGGATCATCTCCCTGGACCTTGACGACCTCAGGAAGATCGACACTGTCGTGGCCGTTGCCAGCGGCAGCAACAAAGCAGAAGCGGTGGCGGCAGCAATCCGGGGCGGGATCGTGAACGTACTCATCGCCGACAGCGCCCTTGGACACTCCCTGGAAGCCGTCTAGGCCCGACATAGCGCTCTCACCGGTCCAGCCCGGGCCTTCCGCGGCCGGCAACCCCGAACCGTTCGCACGCATGTTCCACGTGCCTTCACCTCCATGCTTCCGAACGTGGTGGGAACGGTGACTTTGATTTGATGCCATCCACCTCATGGATGCCCGCAGTGGCGCCCATCCGTGCACTCGGCCCACGAGCCGTTGTGTCCTCATGTACGCCCAAAAGCTGCTTCGTCCTGGTTGTGACAGGTTTGGATGGCCCCGGTAGGACGGCCCCAAAAAGAGTTGACATAGTCATCCTCCCTTCAGCGTCATTGCCGCGAGTTCCGTTCCGCCGGGGATACTGACCTGCGTCTTCGTACTTTCATTGACATCTGTGACTCATAACACTAACGTGGCTTTCACATACGTGACCTTCCTCACAAATGTGATTTCATATTCGCCAAAATGGCACGCCGCCCAAGGAAGGGCGGCGTTTCAGGACGACGATCCCCCATAACTTCTTATGAAACGTGAGTATCCAATGATGAATCCACAGAACTTTGAAGACAGCCCCAAGGCGCGCCTGCTCGCCCGACTGAATGATGGCTCCGTTGACCGCCGGCAACTCCTTAAAGGCCTCGGGGTAGGCGCCCTGGCGCTGGGATTCGGCGGTGCCCTGGCCGGATGCAGTGAACCCCTTGGAGCAGCGTCGGGCGCGAGTGCCTCCGCAGGCGGGGGAGCAGGCGGGGGAGTGGCCCTCGCATCCGTTCCGAGCCTGACGAATGAATACTTCACGCTGTGGAATATCGGCGGTACGGAGGCGGCTAAGGCCCTGGGTCTGACCTTCCGGATGCAGAGCTACGAGGGTTCGGCTTCAGCCCAGATTGATCAGCTGCGTTCGGCCAAAGCGGCCGGCGCAAGCCAAGTGATCACCTTCCCGATCAACAATGATGCGGTCCGTCAGATGGGCAGTATCCTGGCCGACCAGAACATACCCATGGACACCTCATTCACCGCCACCCCGTGGATGGTCCCCTCAGAACCGGATTTCAAGGATCTGTACACTACGCTCTTCACCCCCCGGGAGGTCCTTGGACAAAAAACCCTCAGCGAAGCGGTGTTCAAAGCCATCGGCGGCAAAGGCAACGTCGTCTACATTCAGGGCTCGCCTACCGACCGGACGTCCATGGTGCGGGAGAAGGGATTTGACATGGCCGTGGCGGGCTTCCCGGGCATCACCGTACTCGCCAAGCAGGACGGTAAGGAAAACGGTCAGGACACCCGCCCGGTCGTGCAGACTATGCTCTCGCGGTTCGACAACATCGACGCAATCATCTGCCACAACTCATCGTCAGCGCTCGGCGCTGTCTCCGTCCTGGAGGAAAAGGGCAACGACCACATCAAAGTCGGGGGTACCGATGAGCAAGCCGCGATCCTGGACAAGCTGATCCAGGGCCCGAACGTAGTGGCCGTCCAGTCTATTTTCGGAACCTGGCTGGGCGGCTACATGATCGTCCGCAATTACGACCTGGCCAACGGCGTCAAGATGGATCCAGTCGAACACATGATCTTCCAGGATGCCCTAGTCATCGACACGAAGGAGGCAGCTAAGGAATACAAGAAGATCGCGACGTCGCCGACAACGGGCTTTGACTGGAAAAAGATGTCCCGCCACCTGAACCCTGATGACTGGGACACGCAGGTAGCCCTTGCTCCGGTTGATCCGGTCAAGTTCTTCACCGAGGACCTCAACACCCCTCAACCTGCAGGGTTCAAGTTCCCGGACGCACTGCAGACGTCGCTGGATGCCGGGGGAATAAAGAAGTTCACGGACCTGTACGCGCAGCATGCGAAGAAGAACCCATACGCTAGTGCCATCGCGCTCACGACTACGGGAACGACAGTCTTCGGAATGAAGTTCTAGTTGTGGTTATGGACAGTCTCTTGCTGGAAATCCGCGACCTCAGCAAAGCATTCAAAGGGGTCAAAGCTATTGACTCGGTTTCCTTTGACCTTCACCTCGGCGAAGTCGTTGGTCTCGCAGGGCATAACGGCGCAGGTAAATCCACGCTGTTGAACATTCTGTCGGGACTTTTCACGGCAGATTCCGGATCCATGTCACTAGCGGGAAAGAAATACCGGCCGACGTCGTATTCGGGGGCAACCGAAGCCGGCGTCTTCCGTATCTACCAGGAGCTGTCGGTCATCGACAACCTGACCGTTGCCGAGAACCTGACTCTGGGAACGGAAAAATACATCCGCAAGTTCGGCCTGCTCACGCCCAAACGGACGACCGCGACTGCTGCTGATTTCCTGGACGACACCGGGCTCGGAGACCTCGACGCGAAGAAACGCGTCGATCAGCTCACGATGGCAGAACGGCAGCTCGTTGAAATCGCCAAAGCTCTCTATATGGCACGGCTGGCCAAGATCAAAAAGCCTGTCCTGCTTTTGGACGAACCTACCAGCGGCCTCACCCAGACGCAGGTCGACTTCCTCGAGGGGCACATCAACCAACTTCGCAGCCGGATGGGCATCATTCTCACGACGCACCGGGGCAGCGAGCTTCTGGAATGGAGCGACCGGGTAGTGGTTTTGAGGGATGGACAGGTAGTGGGCGAACCTGACCCGCGCAGGACAACAGCAGAGGAGCTTGGTCAGCTGATGGTAGGCGAAGCGCACGTCACCCGTCACGCCCGCAGAGATGCCCGCGCCGAACAGGGGAAACCCACGCTGGAACTGCAGGAGCTCGTTCTGCCAAGTCTGGCCGAACCTGTCACCCTTCGCCTGCACGCGGGCGAAGTCGTGGCACTCATCGGAGAATCCGAGGAAAAGACGCAGATCGCCAGATGCATCTCCGGGCTGCTCAAACCGTCATCCGGAGAGGTCCGCGTCCACGGAAAGAAAGTCCCAGCCTCCGTCAAGGGCTCACTCAGGGCAGGGGTGAGGTTTGTGCCAGCTGACCGGGGAGGTGAAGGGCTTTCGCTACTTCACTCCGTTCAGGACAATTTGGCCCTGGGCGCCATGGCAGCCGAGCGCCGCCAGGATCTCGCACGTAAACCAAAGGCCGAAAAGGCGTTCGCCCAGGAACTTGTGTCCAAATACGGGATAAAGATTGCGAGACTTGAGCAGCCTGCCGGTGCCCTCTCAGGCGGTAACCAGCAGAAACTCCTGGTGGCCCGTGCAATGTCAGATGCCGCTCAGGTCATCGTCCTGGACAAGCCCACCCGAGGCATCGACGTCCACGCCAAGGCCGAGATATTCCGGCTGATCCTGGAAGCCTCCGACCGGGGAGTTTCGGTCCTTGTCGCCAGCGACGAGCCGGAAGAACTCATGCCGATCTGCGACCGGCTTATCGCCTTCCGCAACGGAAGTATAAGCGCAGAATTCAACTGCCGGTCCGGGGCGGAACCCACGCTGACCGAACTCGCACAAGCAACCTCATAGTTTCAAGGGAGAACCACCATGAGTTCCGAACCACTGGCAGCCACAAAGCCGCCCACCAGCAAAGACACCCTGCCGAGAAAACCCGGATTTGCACCAATCCGCCCGATAAATAAGGCAGGATTTATGAACCGTGACCGCCTCCAGACACTGCTGCTATTCGCGGCCTTGGTGATCCTGCCCGTTATCTTCGTCTCGATGAACCCGCAATACCTATCACCGGGAAACCTCGACAGCATGATGCGCCAGAGTTCGGTCTTGCTTCTTGTGGTGGCTGCAGGAACTGCCCCGATCCTCCTCGGTTCCATCGACCTGTCCGTTGGGGCCATCGTGTCGCTGTGCGCGGTGTCGGCCGCGCTCCTAGCCCAATCCATGGGACAGTCCGCAGTCTTCTTCGTCTTGCCGCTCGGACTGCTCATCGGCCTATTTAACGGCGTCATCGTCTCCTATATTAAGCTCCCATCATTCCTCGTGACATTAGGTACGTCTTTCGCTTTTGGTGGTATCGCCCTCCTTCTGTCCGGGGGCTTTCCCGTTCAGCTGGTCAGCGGGCCGCTGAACGCAGCCTTCCAGCGTAGCCTTTTCGGCGTCTTCCCCCTTCCGCTGGTTTATGCCGTTATTCTTTGGCTTGTTCTGATCGTCTTCCTGCGGCGCACAGCGACCGGCCGGTTCATTTACGCGATCGGCGGGAACGAACGCGCGGCGAAGACATCCGGTGTCAACGTCAAGTGGGTGAAGGCCCTGGCCTTCGGCGCAAGCGGCCTGTGCTGCGCCCTGGCCGGAGTACTCGTGCTCTTCTCAACCACCGCTGCCACCCCCGACATCGGCAACTCCTTCCTACTACCCTCCATCGCCGCCATCGTCATGGGAGGCACTCCGCTTTCGGGCGGCCAGGGAGGTGCGGCACGAGGCCTGATCGGAACACTGATCCTGGTGGAGCTCACAAACGGAATGCTGATCATCGGCCTCCCACCGGCGGCCCAGCAGATCGTTCAAGGACTTGTGGTGATCCTCGCGGTTCTGCTGACGTTTGACCGTCGCGGCGTGGCAGTAGTGAAATAGCGGGCCCCGCAGCCCCGATTACTACAGCGACGGGTTCAACCCACGCTCAGGCGCTATCGCAACTAGGAGAAAATGAGATGGCCACTCGGCTACTTGGGATAGATTTCGGCACAGGCGGCGCCAAAGCCTGCATCATCGACGATCAAGGCGAAGTCCTTGCCTATGCGTTCCGCGAATACCCCATCTTCCACCCGCGTCCGGGATGGTCAGAACATGACCCGGAAACCTACTGGCGGGTGACGTGCGAAATGATCCAGCAGGTGCTCCGCGACACCCAGTGCCTCCCACAGGAAATCGTGGGAATAGCCGTTTCCAGCGCCTTGCCCTCAATGGTGCTGGTCGACACCCAAGGCCGTCCCGTTGCCCCTGCCATGAATCTCATGGACCGCCGGGCACTGGAGGAAGTAACTGTCATCAGGAACCTGGTCGGGGAGTCCGTTATCGAGGACGTTACGGCCAACCGCATCGAGGACCACCCCAACCTGGTCAACCTTTTCTGGTACCGGCGGAATAAGCCTCAGATCTATGACCAGGTCTACAAGGCCCTGACCATCGACGGCTTCATCGTGTCCCGACTCACCGGCGAGTTCACACTCAACACCAGTTCCGCTGTTTTCTACGGGATAGCCTTCGACATCCGTAAAGGCGTTTTCCACAACGACATCCTGGAAAAACTCCAACTCGACCCGGAAATTCTCCCCCGCCTGTGCGACAGCACCGACGTCGTGGGAAGCATCACAGCCGAGGCAGCGGGCGCCACCGGCCTCCAGGCCGGAACCCGCGTCGTAGGGGGACAAGTCGACTGCAATGCCGGCTGGATAGCTGGCGGGGCGGTCGAGGCCGGTGACATGCAGCTGAACCTCGGGACAAGCGGCGTCCTCGGGGTCGTGCACCAGAACATGGATTACCTCAGCTCACCAGACGGTCTGCGGATGGTGAACATCCCCTACACAACCTCCCCCCGGGACACCTTCTCCGCGGTGGCGGTCACCACCACCGGCGGCCAGGCGCTGCGCTATCTCCGGGACACCTTCGGCGAAGGCGAGGCCGACGTGGAACGTCTGCTGAAGGTCAGCTCCTACGACCTGATCACGCTCCAGGCCCGCGACGTTCCCCCTGGCAGCGAAGGACTCCTGGTACTGCCCTACCTCATGGGTGAACGCTCTCCCATCTGGGACACGTCTGCCCGCGCAGTCATGTTCGGGCTCTCACTGCATCATCACCGCGGCCACGTTTTCCGGGCCTTCATGGAAGGCGTGGCCTATGCGCTCTTCGATTCCTTCTCCGTTCTCCAACGAACAGGACTGAATATCACCAACCCCCTCATCTTCAACGAGGGCGGGGCGAAAAGCGAGGTCTGGCGACGGATCATCACGGACGTATTCGGCATCCCAACCGCAATGCTCAAGGGCCGCACCGGCGCCCCACTGGGGGACGCCATTCTGGCCGGCGTCGGTGTGGGCGTCTTCGACGACTTCACCGTCGCCAAAGAGTGGTGCACCTATCGGGAGCACCTTGAGCCTGACCAGCAGAACCACGACATGTACATGGAGTACTTCCAGCTCTACAAAGACGTGTACACAAACATCCAAGGCAACTTCCAGGACTTGCAGGCGATCGTCCGCCGCCACCAGAGCTGACCACCCCTCGCGCTCCCGCTCCGCACATAAGTCATGGAGCGGCCAATGGCGGTCGGCACCCCGTCGCATTGGGAACTAACAGACCCCTTCACCTAGGAGAACTACCGTGAGTGCACCAAAATTCACTCTGGAAAACAAAACCGCCGTCGTGACTGGAGCAAGCAGCGGCATTGGCCGGGCCATCGCCGTTGCCATCGCTGAACTGGGGGCTGCTGTCGGCTGTGTCGACCTCGCTGGCACCGATCTGGAAGGCGTGACCGCCGAGATCAAGAATTGCGGCGGTCGAGCCGCCTACGTCGCAGCAGATGTGACCCAGTCCCAAGACATGATCGATGCCGTTGCCGCCATTGACAAAGAACTGGGCACCATCTCACTGGCGGTCAATGCCGCCGGCATCGCCAACGCCGCGCCAGCGGAAGATATGCCACTCGCCCAGTGGCAGAGGGTTCTGGACGTCGACCTGACCGGCGTCTTCCTGTCCTGTCAGGCCGAAGGCAACGCCATGCTTCGCAACGGGGGAGGATCCATCGTGAACATCGCATCCATGTCGGCCACCATAGCCAACAGAGGACTGGTCCAGGCCCACTACAACACCGCTAAGGCAGGAGTAGTCCACTTGGGCAAGAGTCTCGCCTGGGAATGGGCATCGCGGGGCATCAGAGTCAACAGCGTCAGCCCGGGATACACCAACACACCCATGACCAAACGCCCCGAACAGGCCAGCGCCATGGCTGGCTATGCACAAGATACCCCCTTGGGCAGAAACGCCGAACCCGAAGATATTGCCGGGCCTGTGGCATTCCTCCTCAGCGACGCGGCATCCTTCGTCACAGGCGTCGATCTGCTGGTCGACGGCGGCTTCGTCATATGGTGATAAACCTCTCCGCGATTCTAAGAGCCAATAGTTGATACTTCGTCAACCTATGGGCGCGCCGGGGGAGGTCACCCCGTCTAACCAGTAGGGCCATGAGGCCTGCAAAAATGCGCGGCATGGACAAATTTGAAGCCGGCACCGACGTGGCGCAGGGGACTCGATCCTGGAGGGCCGCGTGGGGCTGGTCGACAGCCACCCTGAGATTTGGCGCCAGCTCGAGATCCGAAGCACCATGACTCTGGATCAAGTCCACCGGGTCCTGCAGGCGGCCTTTGGCTGGAAGGACATGCACCTGCACAGGTTCACAGCCTTGGAGCCTTTCGTGCGGCTGCAGCCGCCCAGCGGCGAGACCCGAAGACCTGCAGCGGCTCCCGAAGCAGGAGCGCTTCGATCCGGGGGACAAACCAGAGGAGCATCCCTCCCTGGAGCAGCTGTTCGCGCTGGCCCCCGGGGTGGCGTTTTACGAATACGACTTCGGTGAGAGCTGGCTGCACCGGCTTGAGCTGGTGTCCCGACGGCCCAATCGACAAAGGCGCGCCGCCAGCCCGTCTGATCGCCGGCGCCCGACGCGGACCGCTGGAGGACTCTGGAGGATTACCCGGGTACGAGGACATCACGGATGCCTTGGCTGATCCGTCTCATCCTGACCACGACGAGTACTCTGCCTGGGTGGCCGATATGACCGGCTCCTGTCAGCCTTTTGACCCGGCTTTTCTGGACATCGCCGCCGTAAACCGGACACTGGCTACATTGTTCTGACGCTGGGACCCGCGACCGAAACTCCACGAATAGCAGGCAGGAAAGAGCCTCATTTAGGGCTCTCCCCCACCTAATTTTAAAGGCCGATAATGAAGATTCCGTCAAGCTGCGTGTTTGAATTCCCACACCTCGGGCGCCCGTCGGGCAGCTAGCTCCAGAGCGGGAATGTGGACCAGTCGCGCGGGGCTCCAATATGTGAGATGGGAAGTAACTGAACATCAGGATATGAGCGCAAGACGGCCGGGAGGAGCTGGAGGCGACCTACATTGAGTGCCTGCAGCATGTACTGGATGAGGGCGAGCTGCCCGAAGGTCCGGTTCATTTCTTGGCGGGCATGATCAAGTTCAGGCAGTCGGCCCACGTTTGGAAGTTTGGGCTTTAGTGCGTGGACCTTATTAAAAAGAGTCTCCCGTGGTGGGCGCAGATGTTCCTCAGGACGTTAAGCGATTTCATCCAGGATTCGAGCTGCGGGGCGGTGAGGCCAAACGTGTCCGCGATGTCGTCTTGGATCTGTCGAGGTGAGAAACCGTACAGGTAGGTGAGTGCTCCCCAGTCGAGAATTTCAACGGCTGCCCAAACGGGAAGAGTTCCCCCATACTTGGCATGATGGTGCTTGACGAAGTCTTCCTTAGAATCGGCGAGGCTCTTCTTGTACCGTTGCATCCACGTCACATAGGAGGTGCCCTGGCCTGCCCTCGGCCCAAGAAGCGCTGGCTTGAGATGGGCGCATTCGTCGATCGTCCCTAACGCATGGCCGAGTAATGCTCGCAATGCCAGCTCGATCGGTGTGAGGGAGGCGAAGGTTGCTGTTCGCAGACTGGCATCGAAGCTGTAGAGCCTGACTACGTCAGCGAATGTTGTTCCAGTGTAGAAGCTGTCGTCCCGGCCTGCAGGTCCTTGGCGCCTGAATGAATACCAATACCCGCTCAAGCGGTAGTAGTTGATGTGCTGTAGCTGCTGGATGGCAGCTTCCCTATCGGCAATGCCCATCCCTCGGGAGGCTAGGAGGTCGACCTGCTCCGTGTAGGTCTTGTAGGCCTTAACGGGTGCGGTCAACTGAGCCTCCTGCTCAGGGAAAGTGAAGACCGGCCCTGGACCTACCGAAGTAGGCGGAACCGGTCGTAGTGCTTCGACTATATCGGTTTTCCGAATGTGGCTCCAGTCGAGGCAGCTGCTGCCAGCGTGCGCCAGCGTCAGAATAGCGTGAGATTCCAATTCAATGACAACGGAACATGACGTTCTTAGATCTCATACTGACAGCATCGGGGACGGTGAATCAGCCTGATGACGCTCGCGTGTCAGCGATGGTCGAAAAGTGAGCCATTTCGCGGGCTTGGCGTCTAGTGGTCGTTGCAACACCTGAGCTTTTGGGAGTTGCAATTGGCAGATATGAAACGACCACGAAAGTCACGGGGTGCCCCTCCAAAGAACGCTGCACGGGCTCACTATGATCAGCTGATGAAACAGGGAATGGGCAATTCCGAAGCGTGCCGAATCGTTGGAATCAGCCGTAGTTCCGGCACTCGATGGCGGCACGGTCATACGGTTGTTCTGAAGTCCGGCGACGTCAAAAAGATCGCCCCCATCTCCCGTCTAAGACCGGCCGCGATTTCTGCCCGATTTCTCTCCGAGTCCGAACGGATCACGATCGCGGACCTCCTGCATGCCGGGCGGAGCATTCGCGCTATCGCAATGGAACTCGGGCGCAGTCCATCCACCGTGAGTAGAGAGATTCGCCGGAACATTCACGAACCCTCTGGCAACTATCGTCCGCGGACAGCACAGCGCAGCGCCGAACGTAGACGGAGCCGCCAGCGGCCCGGCAAGATAGCAGCCAACCCCGAACTGCAGGAGTTCGTGCGTGAACATCTGAAGCAACGCTGGAGCCCCCGCCAGATCAGCAACCGTCTACGCGCTTATTTCCCGGGTCAACCCGAGATGCACGTCGTACCCGAGACTGTTTATCAAGCCCTATATGGGCGCGGAAGCCTGGATCTGGCCGTAGACCCTGCTGTATCGCTGCGCAGCGGACGGACTGGCCGCCGGCCGCGCCGCCGAAAGGAGCACCGGACCAGGCGCTTCCCGGACGTGGTGATGATCCGGGACAGGCCCGCGGAAGTGCTGAGCAGATTAGTACCGGGACATTGGGAGGGCGATCTAATAATTGGGAAGGGCGGTCGCTCCGCCATCGCCACACTGGTCGAACGAACCACTCGCTTCATCATCCTCGTGCACCTGGCAGGGAACCGTGGTGCTGAGAATCTGCGCGATCGGCTAGCTGAGTCGATGAGCCCGCTCCCGCCGCACCTGCGCCGTTCTTTGACCTGGGATCAGGGCACTGAAATGGCTTGCCATCAGGGTTTTACGCGGCAGACGCTGATTCCGGTGTATTTCTGTGATCCCGCGAGCCCCTGGCAGCGCGGCTCAAACGAGAACACTAATGGCCTGCTTCGGCAGTACTTCCCGAAAGGAACAGACCTTGGCGTCCACACCCCCGAACACCTCACCAGGGTCGCCGCTGAACTCAATCGCAGACCACGCGAAATCCTGGGTTGGCAGAGTCCCATGGAGCACCTGGCTAAACTGACTTCACCAGCGCTAGAACCATAAACCGTTGCAACGACCGCTGAACTCCGCCCGCCGGTCAGGTCCACGCTGGCGGCTCGGAGTCTTTCCAGGGCAACGTCAGCGTTGGTGTCCTGGCCCACCGATCCGATAAGCCTGGTTTTCGCACCCAGTCGGGCGGCCGCGAGAGCCTGGTTCGCTCCTTTACCTCCAGGCAGAAGGTGTATCTGCCTTCCCTGCACCGTCTCGCCGGGGCCGGGGTGTCGGGCGACGGTTGTCAGGATGTCCACGTTCACCGATCCGACAACTACCACTTCCCTCTGGGCTTCGGACGGGTTCATTCCATTCACATGCTGATTCATTGCGTTCTTCCCGGCTGGGGGCTCGGATTAGCGGGGCTGAAGTAAGAGGTTGACAGTGAGATAACTCACAGCTACGTTTATTTATAACATGGTTCAGCAACAAGATAACAAAGATCTAACAAACTGAACCTGCAATTCAATTTTTCTTCCAGGACCGGTCTTGGGGGAAAGAAGCGACAGCCCCGCCTCTCAGCCGAGTCGGAGCCCCTTCCGGATAGGAGCGTCAAAGCAGATGCGTGCAATGGTTTTTGAAGGCCCAGGTCAGCTCTCACTCGTAGAGGTTCCCAACCCGACCCCTGGGCCGAAAGAAGTGGTCATCGAAGTGGCGGCAGTTGGGATATGCGGCACGGACACCCATGTTCTCGACGGCGAATTCGAAGGCACCGTTTTCCCGCTCATTCCGGGGCACGAAGCCTCCGGCACGGTCGTAGCAGTCGGCGAGGGCGTCACGAGTCTCGTTGCCGGGGATCATGTTGTCGTCAACCCCAGCACCACGTGCGGCGAATGCGAATACTGCCTGACCGGCAGGGGCAACCTCTGTCGCAACTGGAACGGCCTCGGTGTGGTCGCGAGTGACGGCGCAGCTGCCCAGTTCTTGAAAGCGCCTGTCAGTAATGTCTTCAAGCTCAAGCCCGAGACGGACCTGTATCAGGCGGCTCTTATTGAACCGCTGGCTTGTGCCATCCGCGGATACGACATCCTCCCTCGCAAAATGGGCGAGCACTACCTGGTCTACGGTGCGGGCACGATGGGTCTGCTGATGGCCCAGCTCGCCCCGCGGGCCGGTGCAGCCAGCGTGACCATCGTCGATCTGAACGAAAGCCGGCTGCAGGCCGCCAGAGAAGTCGGTATCGAAAACGTGTATTCGAGCGCAGACGAAGCCAGCCGTGACCAGTGGGACGTGGTAATCGACTGCACGGGAGTCATCCGTGCCATCGAGGACGGGCTGCCCCGCGTGAAGGCAGGCGGAACCTTCCAGCACTTCGGTGTTGCCCCAGCAGAGGCGAAGGCCGGATACTCCCCGTTCCGCGTTTACCGCGATGAACTGAACATCGTCGGCACCATGGCGGTGCTGAACACGTTTGGCCGTGCCGTGGAAATGTTCGAAGCAGGGGCCATTAAGAGTGTGCCGATGATCAGCCACTCGTTCACGCTTGAGGACTACAGCGATGCTCTGGACATGTTCCGAAAGGGCACAGGCCGCAAGCTACAGATCCGGCCCAACGACGCGACGTCCCGGGTGCTCTGATGTCCCAGCCGGCACACTCCATCCCGAATCCAACACAGCAAAGATTGAGCTCATGAGCACTCGCACGTCAACGGCCCTCAGACCGGGCCGTCTTATCGGCCTCGGCGCGATCCTGGTTCTCCTGGTCCTGATGTTCTTCAGCACGAAGATACTTACAGGATCCCAGGCCACGGAGACCGCGCCGGGCACCTTCAGCCCGCAGGCGTTTGCGGAGGAAAAATATGAGTCGGAAATTGCGCCCGACATCGAAAAGCGGGCGACCGACATCGTGACCGTCAGCCAGGCCATCCGCTCTGATCCGGCTGCGGCCGCCAAACAGTACGGCGTTGTCAGCGGAACGTCTCCGGCTGTCTATTCGGTGAAACTGACGGGAGTTGCCGGGGCGCCCGATGCTAATGGTCAGGTGTCCGTGAAGGTCGACGGCGTTCCGGGCGATATCAAGGTTCTCGTTCAAATGGGGCCGGCCGTCAACGGCACGGCCATCCGCGATGCAACGGGAAAAGTTGATTATGCCCAGTTCAAAAACCAGATCGACTATCAGAATGTCGGCGCTGAACTGAATAACCAACTCAAGAAGCTGGTCCTGGCCAGCGTGGACAAGCAGACTCTGGAGGGTAAGACAGTTGCCGTGGTCGGGGCGTTCCAGTTGATCAACCCCGCTGCGTACATCATTACCCCGGTGAAGGTGGACGTGACGAAATGACCACGAACGTGATACTTCGGGCGCAGAACGTCACCAAGCGTTACGGCGGCACGCACGCCCTCAAGGGTGTCGACTTTGATGTCGTCGAGGGCAAGGTGACTGTCCTGTTCGGGGAAAACGGTGCAGGCAAGTCCACCCTGATGAAGATTCTGGCGGGGATCGAAATGCCGACGTCCGGCAGTCTGGAACTGCGCGGCGAGAGGATCGAATTCGCATCCACCGTTGATGCGCGTGAGCAGGGAATCTCCATTATTCACCAGGAGTTAAGCCTCTGCCCGAACTTGAGCGTGCGCGACAACATCTTCATGGGCCGGGAAATCACAGGCCGGACAGGCGCGGTTGACTTCCCGGCAGAACGCCGGGAAGTCAACGAACTGATGGAGCGGCTGGAAGAACCCATCGATCCCGACACCCTGGTGGCAGACCTGCGCCTAGGCCAACAGCAGATCGTCGAGATTGCACGAGCCCTGTCAGTAAATGCCCGGATCCTCATCATGGATGAACCAACATCAGCCCTGAGCGCATCCGAAGTCGGAGTGCTATTCAAGGTAATCCGGGATCTTACCGCCTCCGGCGTCTCCATCGTCTACATCTCACATCATCTCGAGGAAGCGCTGGAGATTTCCGACTACGCAGTAGTGCTGCGCGATGGCTCGATTGTCGCCGCAGAGGACACAGCGAACATCGACCTCGACTGGATCGTCGGGAACATGGTGGGCCGGAACTTCAGTCTCGGCCAGCCGCCGTCGACGGACTTCGGAGAAGTGTCCCTGGAAGTCGACGACGTGAAAGTAGCCGACCCGTCAAATCCGGAACGCCTGTCGGTGAACGGCGTTTCCCTGAACGTACGGGCCGGGGAAATAGTCTGCATCTACGGGCTGATGGGTGCCGGCCGGACAGAAATGCTCGAAGCCCTGGCCGGACGCGTCCCTCTCGTCGGCGGCAGAGTCGTCGTTTCCGGCCGGGACCTGAACGGGCTGTCCATCGCCGAGCGCATCGGCTGGGGCCTTGGTCTGGTACCTGAGGACCGGCAGCGGGACGGGCTGGTGCAGACAATGTCTGTCGGACGAAATCTCTCACTGGCCAGCCTCGGCTCATTCATCCGGGGACTGCTGCTGTCCGGATCGGCCGAGAACACGCTGGTTGCGCAGGGAATTAAGGACGTCAGAGTCAAGACGGCCGGCCCTTCGGCCGCGATAGGTTCCCTCAGCGGCGGCAACCAGCAGAAGGTCGTCATCGGCAAGATGCTCGCCACCAAACCCAACGTGATACTCCTCGATGAGCCAAGTCGGGGAATCGACGTCGGAGCCAAGGCAGAGGTCTTTGGTCTGCTCAGCGAACTGGCTGGCAATGGACTAGCTGTCCTTTATTCGACTTCCGAGGTGGAAGAAAGTTTGAGCATCGCCCACAGGGTAATCGTCATGAGCAAGGGCCGCATTTCCGCCGAATTTGACGCGTCAACCACAACAAAAGAGCAAATCATGGCGGCCTCGGGCGAGTCCACCACCACATCGAAGACGAATGGACACCAGAAATGACTTCAACACGGACACGGATCGGAGCATCCAGGCCAGGATGGCTGTCCGGCGGCCTTGATATCCCCCGGTTGCTGTTGGAAGGCAGGGCCTTCATCGCCCTCATCGTCATCACCGTAATCTTCTCCTTTCTATCACCGAACTACTTCAGCGTTGAGAACCTTCTGACGATGTCGGCGCACGTTGCCGTGTTTGCCATCCTGGCGATAGGCATGCTGCTGGTGATCCTCAATGGCGGCATCGATCTTTCGGTCGGCTCAACGGTCGGGCTTTCCGGCGTCGTGGCCGGGTTCCTCATGCAGGGAATCCAGATCCCGGCGCTGGGCATTGCCTTGTACCCCTCTGTATGGGTATGCGTTGTGATTGCGGTGGCGGTCGGTGGATTTGTCGGTTGGATTAATGGCGTGCTGGTCTCCCGGTTTGGTGTCGCGCCCTTCGTCGCAACGCTGGGCACCCTCTATGTCGTCCGGGGAGCCGCACTGCTGATCACGGGCGGCCTGACCTACCCGAACCTGCGCGGTGACGACGCCTTGGGCAACACCGGATTCGACTGGCTCGGCTTCAACCGGATTCTTGGCATTCCGACCGGCGTGGTTGTCATGGTTGTCATCGCACTCCTCGCCAGTGTGCTGCTGGCCAAGACTCCTTTCGGACGCTGGCTGTTCGCCTCAGGCGGCAACGAACGTGCAGCTGAGCTGTCTGGCATCCCGGTCAAAAAAGTCAAGGTCCGTATCTATGTCATATCAGGCGTCTGTGCGGCCATCGCGGGCGTCATCGTTGCATCCGAACTGACCTCGGCGAACCCTACAACGGGCAATTCGTTTGAATTGACTGCGATCGCCGCCGTGGTCATCGGCGGCGCGGCTCTCTCGGGAGGACGCGGAAACATCCGGGGCACGCTCCTTGGTGCGTTCGTGATCGGATTCCTCTCCGATGGCCTCGTCATCATCGGAGTCTCCGAGTACTGGCAAATGGTCTTCAAGGGTGCCGTCATCGTTGTCGCCGTCATGCTGAACCGCGTCGAATACCGCTCCAAGAGGGTAAAACCGTCCGCCGTCGGATCCGGGCCGGACCCGGCAACCACCTCCGGCGGTCCAGTCCCAAACCTGAGGGAACCGGTGAAGTAGCAGTGATGATCAAACTTTTTCCCAACCTGAATAAACCACTGAAAGGCAAGTCCATGAATCGAAAAGCCGCTGCCATCTTTGCCGCCGGCGTCACGCTCCTCACCCTGGCCGGCTGCGGATCCTCTGCCGGGTCAGGTTCCCCCTCGGCATCCGGCTCCGGCGAAGCAGGCGGAGGCGGCAAGGTCATTACGGTGATCGTCAACGACCCGGCCAACCCGTACTGGGCCACGGAGGGAGACGCAGCGAAGGCCGAAGGTGAAAAGCTCGGATACAAGGTCAACGTGAACGCCCACAAGGGGGACACGAAGGCTGAGAGCGACCTTATCGACGCTGCCATCACGAATAAATCGGCGGCCATCCTGCTGGATCCTGCCAACGCAGACGGGTCCATCGGTGCCGTGCAGAAGGCAACCAGCGCCGGCATCCCCGTCATCCTCGTCAACGCAGAGATCAACAAGCAGGGTCTGGCTAAGGCACAGCTGGTCTCCAACAACGCCCAGGGCGCTGCATTGGGCGCCCAGGAATTTGTCAAAGCGATGGGAAGCAAAGGCACCTACGTCGAGCTCAAGGGAGCGCCTGCGGACAACAACGCAGCAACCCGGTCCAATGGGTTTGCCACCGTATTGTCCCAGTACCCGGACCTGAAGCTCCTCGAAGCCCAGGTCGCCAACTGGGATCAGAAGCAGGGGCACGACAAGATGCAGTCAATGCTGCAGGCACACCCTGACATCCAGGGCGTCCTTGCCGGCAACGACCAGATGGCTCTCGGTGCTATTGCCGCACTGAAGGAAGCCGGAAAGCTGGCCACGGTCAAGGTCGGCGGCTTCGATGGCGCCCCTGATGCCGTTGATGCCGTCAAGGCCGGTTCCCTGAGCTACACGGTCCTCCAGCCCGTTGCCGAGTTTTCCAAGAAGGCGGTCGACTACGCAGACCAGTTCATCAAGACGGGAAAAACGGGGGCCAGCGAGGAGAAGCAGGCTTTCGACTGCACCCTGATCAACAAGGACAACGCCCCCTCATACACCTCCGCATTCACCCTCTCAAAGTAGGACTCGAATAGTCGGCCGGCCGCAGGGCAAACGCGGCCGGCCGCCAACTACCGTACCTACCGGCTTCCTGAATCAAGGAAACAAGGAACTCATGGCTTATCTCTTCAACAATCCGATCGACTTCGCCGACCAACTCACCGACGGATTCGCCGCGGCTTACCCCCAATGGATTAGAAAAGTCCCCGGCGGCGTGGTCCGCAGCAATGGTGCTGCCCCGGGCAGCGTCGTGGTCATCACCGGCGGCGGCTCGGGCCACTACCCTGCCTTCGCGGGCCTCGTCGGCCCCGGCCTCGCCCACGGCGCAGCGATGGGAAACATCTTCGCGTCGCCCTCGGCGCAGCAGATCTATTCCGTAGCCAAGTCCGCCCACGCCGGTGGGGGAGTCCTGTTGACGTATGGAAACTACGCCGGAGACGTTCTGAACTTCACGGTGGCGAAGGAT
The DNA here is from genome assembly GCF_021800405.1 of Arthrobacter sp. FW306-07-I. Lineage (NCBI taxonomy): Bacteria > Bacillati > Actinomycetota > Actinomycetes > Micrococcales > Micrococcaceae > Arthrobacter > Arthrobacter sp. FW306-07-I. The sequence continues at coordinate 22,474 of NZ_CP084551.1, forward strand.
CGACTAAACGCCGAGGGTATACGGACTCTGATGGTCGCCGTCACCGACGATATTTCCAGTGCTCCCACGGCTGAGATCGATAAAAGGCGTGGAATTGCCGGCGATCTGGCCGTGTTCAAGGCGGCCGGGGCGTGCGCGGACGCAGGAGGCAACCTGGACGAGGTCTTCCAGGTGGCAACCCGTGCCAATGAAAGAACCCGTTCCTTTGGGATCGCCTTTTCCGGATGCACCCTCCCTGGCGCCGCGGCGCCCCTCTTCCAGATCCCCGAGGGACGAATGGCAGTGGGCATGGGCATACACGGTGAGCCTGGCATCAGCGAACAGGCTCTTCCGACGGCGGACGCCGCCGCCGAGCTGATGGTCCGCTCACTGCTCGCTGAGGCACCGGAAAACCTGAACGGCCGCCGGGTCGGTGTCATACTTAACGGGCTCGGCGCCGTGAAATCCGAAGAACTCTTCGTCGTATACCGCAAGATCGCACAGATGCTGGACTTCGCCGGGATTGTTGTGGTGGATCCAGAAGTCGGTGAGCTCGTGACGAGCTTCGAGATGGCGGGCGTTTCCCTAACCCTGTTCTGGCTTGATGACGAACTTGAAAAATACTGGACGGCGCCCGCGAGCACCCCGGCCTTCCGAAAAGGTGTCGTCAGCGACGAGGGCCCCCGCTACGGGAAAACCCCGGAATACGCGGCAAAGAACGAGCTGCCAGATGCTTCAGAAGCCTCCCGCCAGGCTGCCGGCCAAGTGCAGAAGCTTCTGGAAACCGTGCAGGCCGAGATAGATGAAAACGCGGAAAATCTCGGATTCCTGGACTCCGTCGCCGGCGACGGAGACCACGGGATCGGTATGCAGCGGGGTGCTGCCGCGGCGGCGGACGCGGGGCGGGCCGCCCTTGCCGCCGGCGCCGGCGCCGGCACCTTGTTGTCCTTGGCCGCGGATGCGTGGGCCGACCGGGCAGGCGGAACATCCGGCGTGCTGTGGGGCCTGATCATCAAATCCATAGGCCAGAGCGTTGGCGACAACGAATCACCCAACACGGCGAGCATCTCACAGGGAATCACCGAGGCGGCCAAACAGGTCATGGCGTTCGGCAAGGCCGAACTCGGCGACAAGACTCTGGTCGACGTCCTGATTCCATTCAGCGTCGCCCTCAGCGAGGGGATCCGGTCCGGAAATGCCCCGGAGAACGCATGGCACGCAGCAGCCGAAGCGGCCGATGAGGCCGCGAAATCGACGGCCTCCCTTGTCCCCAAGATGGGGCGCGCCCGGCCTCACGCAGAAAAAAGTATAGGAACCCCGGACCCGGGTGCCGTTTCCATGGCAATGATCATCAGGGCAGTCGAACGCGACCTCAGCCCAGAAAGAGAAGTCAAATGACTGGCAAGTTCCGAATCGTCATCGGCAGCGACAACGCTGGCTACGAATATAAAGAGGCGCTCAAGGCTGACCTCGAAAAAAGCGAACTCGTTGAGTCCGTTCATGACGTCGGCGTCGACGAAACCGGCCAGACCGCCTACCCCACGATTGCCATCGCCGCGGCAGAAATGATCGCCGGCGGAACAGCTGACCGGGCGCTCCTGGTCTGCGGTACAGGTCTGGGCGTTGCCATCGCGGCAAACAAAGTTGAAGGAGTCCGTGCCGTTACCGCCCACGACAGCTATTCCGTCGAGCGTTCCGTCCTGAGTAACAACGCGCAGGTACTGACGTTCGGGCAGCGCGTCGTGGGACTGGAACTCGCCCGGCGGCTGGCCCGCGAATGGCTCACGTACCGGTTCGACGAAACGTCAGCTTCAGCCCAAAAAGTCCAGCTGATGAACGATTACGAGGCAGACCGGGATGCCTGAACGACACCTGCCATCCGGCAGCCGGCCGGGGGCGGCGTGATGGACCACCCAAAACCCGCGCTCCTCGGAGTCAGTCTCAAGATGTACTTCGGGCATGAAGAAACACTGGAATGGTGTCGGCAGGTGGCTGTGATGGCCAAGGGACACCAGGCCCTGCAGGATGGCGAAGTGGAACTCTTTATACTCCCCAGTTTCCAAGCCTTGGTCCCTGCCCGGCAAATTCTCGCTGACACCCCCGTGGCAATCGGCGCCCAGGACCTGCACTGGGAAGATCGGGGCGCTTTCACCGGCGAAGTCAGCGGACCGGCGCTGGCAGAAGCGGATTGCCGCTACGTCGAGGTCGGGCACGCAGAACGCCGCAGGCTTTTCGGCGAGGATGACGCGGTCGTGAGTGCCAAAACGGCCGCCGCCCTTAGGAATGGTCTCATTCCGGTGATTTGCGTCGGCGAGCCTGACGAAGGTCCGGCGGAGAACGCTGCCGAGGTCTGTCTCGCCCAGCTCAGCTCGGCGCTCCAGCCGGATCAGCGCAACGGACGGGGTTCTGCCGTCGTTGTTGCGTACGAACCCGCCTGGGCCATTGGATCCACGAGCCCGGCATCTTCGAAGCACATCAGCGAGGTCTGTGCCCGCCTCAAGGAATGGCTGAGGACCCAAACCCGCTTTACCCAATGGTCCGTCATCTATGGAGGAAGCGCGGGGCCGGGTCTGCTGACGCAGCTCGACTCCGACGTCGACGGACTGTTCCTGGGCCGCTTTGCGCACCGTGTCACGGCGCTATCGGACATCATTGACGAAGCGTCCCGCCTCCGTGACGGGTACGTCAGGCGAGACGGGTAGGTACGGTGAGAAGCCCGGCAGGCCATGGGGACAAAAAGATTCAGGAGCACGAATGAAATCTGATGCGGACAACCAGACACCGCGTCTTTCCCGTCAGGGCGAACGGCAGCGCGCGATCTCGGAGGCCGTAATGGCCGAAGGGGCGGTGCGTATCGATGAGCTGGCCGAGCGCTTCGGAACCAGCCAGATGACAGTCCACCGCGACCTTGACGAGCTGGAGGCTCGTGGCCTGCTCCGTAAGTCCAGAGGCGTGGCGACGGCATTGTCATCAAGCCTTGTTGAATCCAGCGATGTCTTCCGGACCGGTCAGCAGCAGGACGAAAAGCGGGAGATCGCCCGTACGGCCGTGGAGCTCATCGAGACAGGGCAGGCGATCTTCCTGGACGACTCCACCACTGTGCTCCAAATGGCACGGCTGATCCCTTCACGGACCCCATTGACCGTCATCACCAATGTGCTCACCCTCATCAACGAGCTGAAGGGCACACGAGGAATCTCCCTCGTGGCTCTCGGCGGAAGCTACTACAACTGGTGCAGCTCGTTCATGGGCGGCACCACAATCGAAGCGATCAATAAGCTCCGTGCTGATGTATTCATCATGTCTACAGCAGCGATCACGGACGACATCTGCTTCTTCCAAAGCCAAGCGACGGTAGACATCAAGCGCGCCATGTTCAACGCCGCCGCCAAAAGGATCCTGCTTGTAGATCACACAAAATTCCAGAAACGGGCGCTCTACGCACTGGCGCCCCTCTCGGACTTCGACGTCGTCGTGGTGGACTCCAAAACGAATCCCGAGGACATCAACCGGCTAAGGTCCCATAATGTCCACGTCATCGTCGCCGACGGCCACGCCCGCCATGACGGCCTTCATGAAGATCCAGGCACGGGTAATTCCGCCGCACCCGACAACCGACCAAAATGACACGGCCAATCAGACACCTGCGCCGGTCCACCAAACTCCCTGCGCAAGGATTCCCGCTTGAGCAACACGTCGACCAGCCCGACGACGAAGACGCGCAGATATCCCAGCCAGCCGGAGACCTTCCAGAAACGGCCGACAACGTCCCCAAAAGCACCACAAAGGATCGAATATCATGACGACGCAGAGCACCACATCAACTCCCCGGACCATGCGTGCCAGCGTGCTCGTCACACCCGGAAACGTCGAAATGCAGGACGTGCCGGTCCCCGCCCTGACCTCCACCCAAGTCCTAGTCAAAATCTCCGCCGTCGGGGTCTGCGGCTCCGATACCCACTTCTTCCATGAAGGCCACATCGGAGACATGATCGTGAAGTCACCGCTGATCCTCGGCCACGAATCCGCAGGCAGCATTGTTGCCGTAGGGGTCAATGTCTCCACCTCGCGCATCGGTGAGCGCGTCTCTATCGAGCCCCAAAAACCCTGCCGAATCTGCGAATACTGCAAGGGCGGTCGATACAACCTCTGTCCGAACATTGAATTCTACGCAGCACCTCCCATCCACGGCGCTTTCGCCGAATTCGCAGCCATCGAATCCGACTTCGCCCATCCCGTTCCCGATCACGTAAGCGACGAAGCTGCCGCACTGATGGAGCCGTTGTCGGTCGCAATCGCCACCTGCCGCAAAGCGGCCATAAAGCCCGGATCCCGTGCGCTCATCGCAGGAGCAGGGCCCATAGGAATTCTCGTGGCCCAAATTGCCGGGATCCACGGCGCCACGGACATCACCGTGTCGGATCCGGCCCCGCACCGGCGCGAATTTGCCCTCAGGACGGGTGCCACCCGGACCGTGGACCCCCGAATCGAAGATGTCACCTCCGGTCCACTGTTTGACGTCTTTGTGGACGCCTCCGGCGCCCCGCCAGCGATCCAATCCGGCATTGCAGCCGTCAAACCCGGTGGCAGAGTCGTGCTCGTCGGGATGGGTGCCGACAGCGTGGAACTGCCAGTATCACTTATCCAGAACCGGGAAATCGAGTTGACCGGCATATTCCGCTACACCAACACCTGGTCCTTGGCCATTGACCTGGTCGCTTCCGGCCGGGTGGACCTCGATGCACTGGTCACACACCGCTTCGGCCTTGAAGACGTCAAGACAGCCCTACTCACCGGCGGCGACGATCCCCGGGCCATCAAGTCTGTCATCGTCCCTTAGCGAGTGTTGCTAAAGCTGGCTTTTAACCAGACGAATGGCCCAGTGGGTTGTACGGCGGTGGGGGTATTTGCCTGCGGTTTTGTCCGATCTCATGGCGAGTCCCCGCCAGGACCGCGAAAGAACTGGTCACGCACTCCCCGGATGAATCGCGCAGTTAATCGCTTCGCGTCACCCACCTGTCCTGCACCTGTCCAAGGCCACTCAACGGCAGCCTGAAAACCAAGAATTACGAAAGAGAGACACGGATGTCATCAGCTGCTGCACAACTGGCAAAGGCAATTGCCGAGCATGACGGGGTACTGCCGCTGGACGCGGCCTTAGTCGCCAGGGACTGGCTGCCTGCCGGGCGCAGGCTCGGCCTTCCGGAAGAGCAGTACGACGTGGGGGAGCGGGGCACTATCTGCGAACGGTGGCTCGGATCCACCACTCACGCCGATAACGCCGTCGGGCCGGCCGATGAAGGCGTCAACTACATCCGGCCGTCCAACGGGGAACCGATCAACCTGGCGGACGCTGTCGCTGCAGACCCCGCAGCGATCATGGGTCTCGAATACGCCGCCAGTCATGATGGGCTCGGGCGCTTGGCTAAGATCTTCGATTACGGAGCGCGCATCCCGTTCCACGTCCATCCCCCGAAGGATCAGGCGGCCAAGGTGGGCCGCAATTCAAAGGACGAGGCCTATTACTTCCCATCCGATGTGGATATGGGCGCCCACCCCGAGACCTTCTTCGGCGTGCACCCCGGTATCGCCGAAGACCACCTCTCAAACCTGTTGCTGGATGAATTGATCTCCTGGGATTCTGATGACATCCTCCAGCACGCCCGGGCGTACAAGCAGATGCCCGAGGACGGGTTCTTCCTGCCATCCGGGGTGCTGCACGCCCCGGGCACGGCGTTGACCGTCGAACTCCAGGAAGACTCCGACACGCTGGCCATGTTTCAGGCCCTGAACGCCGGCACGATCATCAGCAAGGAGCTGCTCTTCAAAGATGTCAGCGAACAAGACCGGGCCGAGCGTGGTGAGGCCGCCCTCCTGGACTGGCTGGACTGGGAAGTCAACGGGGATCCCTACTTCTACGAGAACCGCCACATCGCGCCGGTGCTCTTCCACGAATCCGCGGCCGCGACCGAGGCGTGGATCTTCTACGGTTCCACCAAATTCAGCGGTAAACGCCTCATCGTTAAACCGGGCCAGACCTACAGCTGCCGTGAAAACGGTGTGTTCAACCTTCTCGTCTGGCGCGGCGAAGGAATTATCGGAGGCCATCACGTCACCGGCAACCAGCCGGGAGCCGACGAACTGCTCATCGTCCACGACCGCGCCATCCAGCCCCTGGACTACACCAACACCGGCGCCACCGACATGACCATCATCAAATTCTTCGGCCCCGACCTCAACCCCGGAGCACCCACCATCTCGCTGCGCCGTATAGAATCCCAGTCAAACTAGCGAAGAGCAGGCTACACGCTGCTGTCCGTACCGGCCGTGATGCTGCTTGGCATGCAGAATCTGGTTCTGCAGTTCCTTGGTCTGGCAGTACTGGGCTTCCTGCTAAGTGACGCGCACTCCCCGACGTCCGCTTTGCCCCAGCGAGAAGGGCGTCCCAGACACGTACAGGCCGATCGCTGAAGTACGCTCGGAGGTCCACTTTGCCGGTGGTAGATCATTCAGACGCTCGGCTGCGGCAGCGCCCACCACATTCGTGTCCAGCACACGGCGCAGGTCATCGGTCGTCGCCTCGGCCGGTGGCCGCCTGCCGCCGGCAATGCCCGCGTTGTTGATGAGTATGTCCAACGCCCCGGCCTCGGCGCGGACCCGTTCGGCCGCGGCGGTCACCGAGGCCTCGACGGTCACGTCAATCTCGATGGCCCTGGCTCCGAGCAGCCGGGCAGCTTCCGCCCCGCGGGTGACATCACGAGCGCCGAGATAGACGGTATGACCGGCGGCGGCAAGCAAACGGGCGGTTTCGTAGCCCAGTCCCCGGGTTGCCCCGGTAATCAATGTCGTTGTCATGCCACTGATGCTCACTCGTTCCGGAACAGGCAACCAGCGGCCCGCTGGTCCTGGGAGCAGAAGTACCAGCCAATCGTCCGTCCGCTACCTGATAGGCCGCCGAAATTCACCTTGTATTTGAAGGAGCTCACACGACTATGTCCTTCCTCGGGGACGCCGTTCTGGCCTGCGATGCGACAACTGTAATGAAGCTCGCACCACAATGCGTCAGATTGGTTGGAGCTGCGCCAACTTATATTGAAATGGACATCGACCTCGCAGACCTACAAACAGATGAGCGATTCTCGCGCCTAATGGCGGCCAAAACCTAACGCCGATAATTGATATTATGTCAACTAGTACTCTGCGTATTGCATCAGATGAATCAATCGCCCCGATCCCCCGGATCCGCACCAAGTCCTTTCACTTCCCTAAGATTCCGCGGAATTTGCGGTCTGAACAGCGTTAACGCGCCGCTGGCCAGGCGCTGCCCGACGGGCGCAATATCGATCCTTGAAGCGGTTGCGACAAGCGTCTGACCTGCGGTTTTGTGCTGATGATGCATTTAATGAATCATTGATTCAAGATTTGAGCACAAACTTCGAGGGAACTGTGGGGCGAGAATGGCGGTGGACGCGTCCGGGCGTGTGCTGCAGCTGAGTGCTGTTCAGCTGCTGCATCCCGAGGAACAGACTCTTGAGGACATGCTGACCGGGTGGCGCAACCAGCAGCTTTCCAGGAACCTCCAGTTCGACACGATCGACAAGGGCATCGCGAGTGTCCGCCGGTTCGTGAACCATGTGAACGAGTTTCCGTGGAACTGGGCACCGGAACACGTCGAGGAGTATTTCGGTGACCTCCGCTCAATCCACCAGCTGAAGCACTCCACGGTCCGCGGCTACCAGTCCACGCTCCGCCGGTTCACGTCCTACGTGTCAAACCCCGACTACGGCTGGGACCAGGTCTGCGAACAGCGCTTCGGCACGCACCCGTCCCAGGTCTTCTTTGACTGGAACACCGCCTCCCACACACAGGAGTACGAAGGACGTCCCTCCAAGCGGCCCTTCACCAAGACGGAACTCCAGATGCTGTTCGATCACGCCGACGACCAGGTCGAACTCATCGCCGCCTCAGGCAAGAAAGGCTGGCAGGCCGCCTACCGGGACGCCGTCATGCTGAAAATCGCCTACTCGTACGGGCTCAGATTCAACGAGCTCCGGCACCTGCAATCCATCGACTTTGCGGCCAACCCGAAGGCGCGAAGGTTCGGCAAGGCAGGCGTCTGCAAGGTCCGGTTCGGCAAATCCCGCAAGGGCTCCCCGCACAAACCCCGCAGCGTCCTGACGGTCTTCGACTGGACCGCCGGCGTTCTCGAGGACTGGCTCGCCAACGGACGGGGCATGCTCGACACCCTGGACCTGTTCCCCAGCGAACGCGGCGGCCTGATCTGCGAATCCACCCTGCTGCGCCGGCTCCGGCGCTACCTCAACGAGCTGGGCCTGCCAATGGATGGCCTGGACCTGCATTCGCTCCGGCGCTCCTATGCAACGCACCTGTTGGAGGACGGATGGGATCCTAGATTCGTGCAACATCAGATGGGCCACGAACACGCCTCCACCACCGGGATTTACCAGTTCGTCAGCGACGACTTCCGCAACACGACCCTTCGGGCAGCGCTGGACCGCACCATGGATGAAGTCCTGGGCGTGCAGATGCGAGGTGAATGGTGAGACGCGACGTCGAATACAAGTGGCGGCTCTCGGAGCTCATGGCAGCACGGGGCCTGCACAACACCACCGACCTCATCCCCCTTCTGGCCGAGCGCGGCATCACCTTGTCCCGCCCACAGGTCTACCGTCTCGTCAACCAGAAACCCGAACGCGTCGCACTGCAGGTCATCGCCGCGATCTGCGACATCTTCTCCTGCGGACCCGAGGACCTCATCACCGTCACAGCCGCCGACGTCCGCGCCCGCAAAACCGGAACCAGCGCCCCCAACGTCGTCGACCTGAACCGCACCGTCAGACCACGGCGCGCACGCATCATCGACAATGATCACTGACAAACCCGCAGGCCTCAGCCCCCGCAGCACCAGCCGCGGCCGGCCCCGCACCACGGGGACTGCCACCTGCGCACGCTGCGGCCGGGCCGCCGGTAAAACCCGCGCCACCTGGCCCGAAGGCCGAATCTGCGGCCCATGCTTCACCACCGCCACCCGCACCCACGGGACCTGCCCGGAGTGCGGCCAGCACAGACTTCTACCCGGGCCACCGGACATCAGCGGAGGGCCACGCTGCGCGCCCTGCGCCGGCATCCTCCACGACTTCCACTGCACCCGTTGCAATACGGAGGGCGAGTTCTACCGGCGCGGCATATGCGCCCGCTGCGCCCTCCGGGAGGACCTCAACGAACTACTGCTCATGCACCCCGCCGACCCGGACACCGCCGGCAAAATCGTCCATGCGCTTTGCAAAGCGGACCGGCCCGAAAGCATCATCACGTGGAAACGCTCCCCCAAAGTCCAAGCACTCCTGGCCTCTCTGTCATGCGGGGAAACTCCCTTGACGCACGAAGGACTCGATGCCGCGGCCAAGTCAGCGAACCGCGAAGCCAATCACCTGCGCGCCCTGTTCATTCATCATGGACTCCTCCCCTACCAAGACCCGTATCTGGCCCGGTTCGAAACCTGGATTGACGACAAGCTCCGCCACTTGCCCGAGGAGGTCGCCAAACCCGTCGCACAGTTTGCCACCTGGCATCACCTCCGGCGCATCCGGTCCATCACAACACCGGAGAAGAGCGCCCAAGCCCCGGTCCACTCGGCCAAGCAAGAGATCACCGAAACCGTCAAGTTTCTGGACTGGCTCTGGGAAACCCACCAGCGGACAGCGGCGAACTGCACCCAACAAGACATCGAAACCTGGCTCGCAACCGGTTCCACGACCAGAAAAGCCATCCGCACCTTCATCGTCTTCATCAAGAACACCGGCACAAACCACAGGGTGGACATGGGCCACTACACAGCCAAAACCCGCCCCGCGATCACCCAGGACCAGCGCGTGGCCTGGCTCCGGGAACTGCTTACCGGCACCAGCGAGTCCCTGCCCTACCGAGTCGCCGGCATCCTGCTGCTTCTCTACGCCCAGCCGCTCGTTCGGGTCGCCAAACTCCGGACCGACGCTATCGAAACCAATGAAAGCACCGGCAACATGCGGATCACCTTCGGCCCGCACCCAGTGCCCATTCCCGAACCCTTCGCCGACTTGCTTCGAGAGCACCTTAAAGGCCGTCCGAATCTCAGAACAGGATCAGACGCACAAAGCCCCTGGCTCTTCCCGGGGACCCGGGCCGGACAACCACTTCACCCAAACGGCATCATGGATAGGCTCCGAAGCCTGGGCATCGACCTGCGCGGCGCACGAAACACGGCCCTCGACGAACACCTTTTAGTCTCACCACCGCCACTGGTCGCCGACGCACTCGGATACAGCCACCAAGTAGCCTTCCTCCACGCCGACGCGGCAGGCGACGCCTGGTCCCGCTACGTCAACCTAAGAACCGGGCCTTGAAGCGTCCTTGCGAACACTTCGACAGTGACATCTAACTCTCACTCATCAAGGTCTTCTCGCCTGTCTGAGCGCAGATCCTCAATCGGTCTCTTTCCAATGAGCTCCTGACGATAACCCTCAACTTCAGCAGACTTCTTTCGAGACCATCGCCAACCAAAGTAGGACCCAAGAAGCCCAGCTAACGCGAAACCCACCGCCGTCACAGCCGGGGAGCCCGTTGCAACCTGGATCCAGACGGCAATGCCAACAACCAACATCGCTGTGACTACCAAAACGAAGGCTTTCTGCTTTCGACCCGTCATCGCACTCCTCCCCGAGCAGTTGTGCAAATGCTGGCACGAACTAGACCAACAGGGAAAGCCTTGGCAGCAAAGGTAGACATTCCGTGTTCTAGCGGAGGACTTGCACGACGCAGGCTTTCGTGGCGAATACGCTCACATTTGATCCGCAGGGATGCCAGTAGCGTTGCTATAGCGACCTTGCTTGTCAACGCTAGTTGTCAGCGCCCATACTGTCACTGTAGCAATTGCCTGCTGATGAAGGGAAGCACGATGGGCTGGTTCACTGAGGGCAGCGAGCATGAAGGCTATGTCGTGTGCGTCTTCGCGGACGGTATGTACGGGTCCGGTGGCAGGTATATGGAGATCAACCTGATGACGCCCGACGGCCGCCCGGTGGCGCTTGAGAATGAGCCAAGCAGCGACGCATGGCGTCCACCGTCCCAGGTGGTCGGATGGCGGGTCGCCTGCAGCTGTGTTCCGTTTCGGGAACACGTCATCCTGGATCCGCTGTGGACACGGGTCTGGGATCCGGCCGACGAGGACGCCGCCGCGGGGCGCATCTACGCCGGACCGGCGGCCAGCGCCGACGCTGCTGACATCAGCGACCGGGAAGACCTGAAGCCGCTGTTCCTGGATGTGTGGCACCGGCATGTCGCCCCGGACCTGTCGCTGCACACCATCGGCACCCTGAGCCGCAGCCTGAAGGATCTTGAAGCCCAGCTCGACGACGCCGTCGCAGCCGCGAGGGCGGCAGGCGTCTCCTGGGACAAGATCGGCGGAGCGTTCGGGATCAGCCGCCAAGGGGCCCAGAAGCGCTGGCAAACAGGATCCGCCGCTGCGCCTGTCCGGACCGAAAACAACTGAACTCCGGCTGGTTGGGATTTCGCATGTGATCCCGCTTGTGTTTGAGGCATTGATATTTGGTGTTACAAACGTGAGAATGAAGTATGACTGCAGTGACAGGAGCCCGAGGCGGGCTGAAAGCCCATCAGGACTCGATCCGGTTGCCTGAGCCGGAGCTGGTCCGCGATTTGCGGGATCTGCTGGGCGCGAAGCTCGTCGCCTACATCGGTTCCGTGAAGGAAACGCGCGCCGTGCGGCAGTGGGCGGACGGCGAACGGAAACCCTCCGCGGAGGTCATGCAGCGGCTCCGCACCGCCTACCATGTGGCTGCCCTCCTCGCGGAGCGGGATTCACGGGCTGTCGTGCAGGCCTGGTTCCAAGGGATGAACCCGCAGCTGGATGATACCCCTCCGGCCCGGTTGCTCCGCGAAGGCCAACTCGAGGAAGCAGGCCCGCTGGTCCTCGCCGCCGCCCGGGCATTTGCCGCGGCGGGCTGATCGGGTGGTCGCTGGTGAATTGACCGCGTTGGCAGCCGCGGGACGGGTTTGGCGTGTCGGGTTCCGACCGGAACCGTGGGCATGGAGCGGCTGGGAATGGGCCACCGACGGCCGGTTCCCGGGCCGCTGGGATGACCTGCACGGCAACTTCCGCACCGTCTATGCCGGCTCGAGCCTGCTGGCCTGCCTGCTGGAGGTTCTGGCGCATTTCCGCAAGGACGCCAGGCTCAGTCTGGAACTCGATGACATCGTCGAGGACGATGAGGACAAAGTCCTGCACCCCACCATCGCACCGGGCAGCGTTCCCAAGGAATGGCTTGATGAACGTACGGCCGCTTCGGCGGAACTTTCAGGCCGCTATTGCGTGGTGACAGCCTCGAGCACTATCGCGGCGCTGCACCCGCGCTTCATTGGCCTGGCACTGAGCCTGGGGCTCGATGATTTTGACGCCGCGGCGCTGAAGGACGCACGGCCGCGGCGCCTGACGCAGTCGGTTGCCTCCTGGCTCTATGAGACGACGGACTTCGATGGTGTGACGTTCGCGTCCCGGCACGGGGATGATCTGCAGCTCTGGGCAGTCTTCGAACGCCCGGAAGACCCCGCTGTCACTCCCAACATTCGCGACGTGGAGGTCGAGGAGCTGCAGCACGATACCCCGGCACTCCTCACCGCTTTCCGCTTCCTGGGTCTGCAGTGGGAGAACGACTGAGGAAGAACTTACAGGCAGTGTCTGCACAAACACTTTTCCGTCCATGGCCCGCTGCCCCTCCCCGCGGGTCTTCTTGGTGGAGTTCTCTCCCTTGCATTTGTCGGCTGCCAGCCTGTGTTGGGCGATGTGTCCGTAGGCTACCGTGAAGGGAAGAACCGTTTTGTGGGGGTGTAACCGTGGCTCAGACGAAGGAAGCGGTGCCGCAGACGCGCCGCTCTGCTCCGTACTGGGAGTGGGTGCAGATGTACCGGCGGGGCATCGGGCCGGCGAAGATCGCCGCAGTGTGCGGTGCGGCAGTGACCACTGTCCGCTATCACCTGCAGATCGCGGCGACGAGAGATCCTGGTCTTCGTGGAGAGCATGCCGCTGCCCTGCCGGTCAAGGTCCCGTCCGATACGGCTTTGCAAAGGATGGACGAGCTCGTCGCGTTCTACCGCACGCAGGGGCGTCTGCCGGCAGCCCACGCGGCATCCTCCAGCGAACAGGCCCTGGCCAGCTGGCTGTACCGTCGACGCCGGGAATCAGCAGCCGGAACCCTCTCCCCCACACTCAGCGAAGGCTTGGGCGTCATCCCCGGCTGGGATCAGGCGTCGCCCCGGAAGGCCGAGGACGAGGCACGGTGGCAGCGGCGGCTGAGGGAAGTTGAAGCCTTCCGAAAGGCAGGCGGTGAATGGCCACGGCACCAGAAAACCGGCGACCCGGTCGAGCGCACCCTCGGGGTGTGGCTGCACGGCCAGCGCATCAACTACAACCACGGCAGGCTGGCACCGGAGAAGAAGTCGCGGCTGGATAAAGTCCTGCCGGGGTGGCGCGAGGGCCGACCACGCGGCCGCCGCCGCGATTCATAGCCGACGGGCACCCGGCGACACCTGACTCCGGTCACTGGGACATGCTCTCTGGCCAGCGCCCAACCGGGGCCAGTTAGTCGGCCCCGGTCAGCGCTGTTTGATTTTCCCGGGCTGGACGGCCTCAAGGTCTACCGGCTCATGCCCTTTTGAAGGAGCTTTGTCTGTCCGTTCGCTCCGCGCGTTTTGCGGGCCTTTGCAGGCTTTGGCCCCTTAGCCACGGCTGCGTTGGGTGGTGTGCCCTGGTCCTGGTCGGCGCTGAGCCGCGCTTGGACAGCTTCGCGGTCGGCGACGCTTTCCAGGCTGGCAGCCAGTGTCTGGCGGCGTTCGGCTGAATCGTATTTGACTCCGGCTTCATGGTGCAGATGCTCGGCGCGGGGATTGTCGCGGGCGGCTGTCCAATCCCTGATCAGCTTCCTTTCCATGTCCTTTTCCTCGGCGACTCTGTCCGCAAAGTTGTGCAGCTGTTCCCAGTTATGTGCCTCGATGGGTTTTGCCTCATGGAGCCACGCCAGCGCCTCGTTAAGGTCTTCCTTGGAGGGTGCCTCAACGGCGGCCGCCCGTTCCCTGTCTTCTCGGTCGGCTTCGGCCAGCAGCTGTGCAGTCTGGGCATTCTCGTCCCGGCCGGCGGTGCGTTCCGATTGGGCTTGGTCGCGGTCCCGCTCGGCCTTCGCCATTGCGGCAGCCACGGATGCTTCGTCGGCGCCCGGGTTGTCCACGTCCAGGCCGTAGCGGCGTTGCACCTGGTCGCGGATTGCCTCGGCTGCGTCGCGCGCTGCCGGGTCGTGGTCCTTCCATGCGGTGGCGGTCTCGTGGACCCGTTCGATGTCTCGGCCGCTGGCTGTGTCCCACCATCGGTTGTCCATGACCGGGGCGAGCTGTGCGCGGGCAGCAGCACGCTCGGCGCCGTACCGGGCCTGCAGTTCCCGGGCTTGTTGTTCCTCGGCCGCCTGGGCGCGGCGCAGCTCTTGTTCGCGTGTCCTGGCCAGCTGCTCACCGAGCCGTCCGGCGACGGTCAGCCCGACGCGGGTCATTCCTTCGATGGCTTCCTCGATGCCGTCAGATTCACTCATGGTTCCCCCTCCTGGTGGTCATCTTTCAAGGTCCGGGCGGGTGCTCCCGCCCCGGGTGGTCGTGTGGGTACGTGCCTGCTCGTATTTCGGTGGCAGCACCGAACCGGCGGGGCGTCCTTGGGTCTGGCCGGCAGTGCTCGTGCCTACAGCTTCGGCCGCTTCACTATCTACAACCGGTGCCGGCGCGGGAGTGCTGGGCAGCGCGGCAGCGACCTGGCTCAATTGGTGCCTGACCATGTGGCTGATCTGCCGTGCCCGGCGAAGATCGTTTGAGGCCTTGTGCATGTCGTGGACGGCCTTGGCGACGTTGAGCAGCTGCCGCAGCATGATCGCCTGGGCAGCGGTTCCCGCCCCGCCCATCGTGGCCGCCATGAGCATCAGCGAGGCTCCCCGGGCCGATGGTCCGACGCTGCGGATAGGCCTGACTGGGTAGCGGCGGAGCTGCGCCGTCTTGGCCAGTTCATCGGCTGCCGCTGCCAGGGGTCCAGGCGTTGGTTCCGTGGCTGTCGACCAGGCAGCAAACGCCCCCGACGTTTCGCGGGCTACGTGCGCCCAGGTGGCGTGGTCATCCAGCGGAACGGAGCGCAGGTTTTCGCGCAGCCGTGCGACTTCGTCGCTGTACTGCTCCCACAGTTGCGGGTCCGGTTCGTAAGCTTCACGGCCGACAGTTACAGGGCGCCGTCCGCGGGCTGCTGCCTGCCATTCGGCGACGGCTTCAGCCGCCCCTTGCGGGGTGTCCTGCCACTCGGTGCGGAGCTTGGGCAGGGCAAGGTCTTTGGCGAGGTGACCGCCGCCGAACCAGACCGGCCGGCCACCCTTTGGGGGACGTTCGGCCACGCTGTAGCCGACCACGACATCGTCGCGTCCGGACGCGTACCGTGGCCGGACCAAGGCACCGATACGGCGGAGACGGCGGACGAATTCTGCCTCATCCTGGGCTGCAGTCGCGCAGGCACGGACCTTGCGTTCCAATGACCGGCGTTCCGGTTCGGGTGCGCCGCGCCGTGCGGATGCTTCGCGCTCACCGGGACGCAGACCGCGGGTGGAATGCGTGGGTGAGAGTTCTTCCAGGCCGTACTTTTTCTCAAGCTCGCGGGCTACTTGTTGTGCGCGCGGGAAGTCCCGCCAGCTGCTCCACTTGGTGCCGTCCTCGCGGACCATGGACGCGGCAATATGGATGTGGTCGTTCCCGGCTTTGCTGTGGCCGTGACGGATCGCGACCCATTGTGCCGGTGCACGGCCGCTGGCTTCGGTGAACCCCATTTCGTCCATGAAGTCCTGGGCGATGGCCGCCCATTTCTCGTCAGTGAGGTCGCCTTCTTCGGCACGCAGTGACAGGGAGCAGTGCCAGACATGTCCGCCGGGAATCTCGACACCCAGGACGCTACGGGCGCGGTCGAGTTCCTTGGCAATGGCCCCGGCGCCCTCAGCGTTCAATTCGTCGTCGTTGTGCCAGGCCATGATCGACGGTGAGCCTGCGACCAGGTGCGGGTCGGTGTGCTCGTTCGCCCTCCCGGGACCGGCAAGGTATGCGATCAACCCATGCATGCGGGTGCCCTTGGTGATGTTGGGAATCATCAGCGCACCATCGAATCCAGCATCGAATTGAGCCGGTCGGCGACAGCCCGGACACGGGTCAACACGGTGCGGGCAGCTTCCGGGAACTCGTCCGTGGCGTTCGCGTGACGGGCCAGCTGGTTGACGTTGTTCGACAGGGCTGCAAGGTAGCGGCGTGCGGCGATGAATTCCACCGCCATCGCCCGGCGTTCAGCCAGCGACTCGGAGTTCTCCGCGTACAGGGCAGCGCTGACAAGGATCTCCGACGGGCTGCGCCCCGTCCGCGCCTCCAGGACCTTCAACTGCGCGCGCTCAAATTCGGACATCGACACGCGCACGTACTGGGTAGCGCCGTCAATGTTCGCCCGGCGCCGGCGGGTGAACCGGCGGGGAGACTTCGGCTCTTCGCTCATCCCGTGCCCCTCCCCCACATGCCCAGCGCAGCGCCCCGGAATTTCCGGGCCGACACCCTCAGTGTCGCCGATCAACGCGCGCAGGCCGTGGATCGACACGCGGGTTATGGCACATAACCGCCTAGCTTGCTCCGGAAAATCGCCTGCGCTCTTATTCGGCGCTTTGGTGGTTGTCCGGTACTGCCCTGCAGGACGCTTCGCGTCTGACTTGTTCACAACGACTGCGTCGTTCCGTTTCGGCTGGGTGAGGCTACTGCCCGGTCCTTCCTTGGCAAGTCTCCGCAGCCGGCTTTCGCGGCATATCCTCGCTCCGCTCCGGTATTCCACGGTCCGGCCACTCCGACTGGCCAATTCCTTCACCGGCCAAGTTTCGGCAAGCGTGCCGAAAGGAACGCGGCATAGGGATAGCGAAAGGTACAGTTTTGGCTCTCATCTCACCAACCACAGTGGCCAGGCAATACGGCGTCTCATCGACGCAACTGCGACAGTGGCGGCAGCAAGGTATCGGCCCCGAATACTTCCAGTTCACCGCACGCACCGTCAGCTACGTTGACGACTATCTACGGGACTGGTTCAACGACCCCAACAACGCCGGCCTGCTGGCAGAAGGTCCTGCGGCCACCGGGCAAACCTCATGCCGGGATGGGCGCGTCCGGCGGACCCGGCGTCGGGACGATCGTTAGGCTGGATCCCATGGCGAATCTCGACATTGAACAGACACGAAACCAGGCCCGCGCTCTCCTGGACTCACGGATAGAGTCAGTGACCAATCTGGTACGAACACGGCAGCGCATCACAGATCTCAAGGACCAGCTCGCATCAGCCGAGCGTGACGACAAGCGCGCGTACGTTCAGGCAACCCGTGACGGGTGGAGCCCCGAGGAACTCAAGAAACTCGGTCTCGAACCGGCCGCAGCAGGACGGCGCCGCAAGGCCCAGACTAAAGCCACCGACACCGCCACGCTTCAGGGTGAAGCCCGGCAGCCGGATGGGCATCATGCGGCTTCCCTGAACTGACCCCTGCATGCGCTCGTCCGGGCGGCATTCCCGCACTACACGTGGCACTTATTAGGACACAAAAAGGGCCGGCTTTAGCCGGCCCTTTTTGTTCTCCTCGGACAATGGAAATCTGGTCACAACTCTACCAGCCTCTGCAGGTGCTGCGCGGCACGATGGTGCGGGTCGTAGTCTTGCGCAAACGGCGGTCCGCCGCTGGTGAGTGGCTGTCATGGTGCGCACACGGGCGGCGGACCGCCCGACTTTTGGAAGGTTCCTGGCCCTCGGATGATGAGCGGGTGGGGCCTTGCCGGGCGGCGTTCGCGGCCGCCCGGCACGGGACTTTAGGCTTCTTCGTCCGCGGTTGGGGTACCGCTGTCGAGGATGATTTTTTCAACCTCACTTGCGGTGTATCCCCACGTCACCAGCTGGTTCAAGTAGTCCCTGTGGGCTTGGCTCGGGGACCGCCATGAGTCCTTCGCGATCGTCTTCTCATACCCGGCACAGACCAGCGCAATCAGGGAAAACTCTGGCCGTGCCGTGGACTTCGCCACGTGAGTGCGGAGCGGGTTCCACGCCCAGGTCTTCTCCTCGACCATCTTGGCCCCGACCATCCCTGCAGCCACCTCCCCGTCGTAGCCGCTGGCCGTCTCCGGGTGGTGAGTGATCGCGTGGACGGTGAAGTACTGCCATCCCTTCGGTGCCTGCTTCTTCGCCAACAGGCCGGTCACAAAATCACGGCGGACCACCTGCGCGGACAACATCGCTTTATTGCGCTCGATCAGCGTTTTACGCTCGGCCTTCTGTTCCTCGCTCATGGGACCCTTCTGCTGTTGCTGGACACCGTCGTAGCGTTCGTACTTCGGGACGAAGCCCGTGTCCTTCCACGCCGCGATCACGGAATGCGTGCGGTGCTGGCCGCGGTAATCCGTGGTGATCAGGACGGCGTTGGCGTCCTCCTCAGTGGCAGGTTCCCCGTCCTCCCTTTTCGCGGCGGTGACGTAAAGGTTCTCGTCGTCGGCGTAATGCCCGGCGTCCTCCACGATGGTCTTGCCCTGGGCTTCAAGTTCCTCCTGCAGGGCGGCGAGAGCGGCGGCGCTCTCACGCTTATCGCGCAGGAGCTGGGCGACGTGCAGGAGCTGATCGGGTTCGTCCATCATGACCGACTCGAGCTCCTCAGACGCTGATACGTCACCTTCAAACTCGGCCATGATCAGGGCCTCCTCAATCGACCATCCTTTGCCCAGGGCTGCCGCTCCCGCGTCGGAGGACTTGGCCTTCAGTGCGCTTTCAACGGTGGTCCGGGTGCGGCCTGTCTTCTTCGCGATCGCTGCCGCCGACACCCCGATCAGGGACAGCTGATGGTACGCCTCGGCCTCGTCCGCTTCGGTCAGTTCGGCGCGCTGGATGTTCTCCACCACCTGCGTCACGATCCGCTCCGCTTCCTCGGGGGACTGGATGATCATTACTGGGATCACCGGCCGCCCTGCTTCGACGGCGGCGCGGGTGCGACGCTGACCCATCAGCACGTGCACGGTACCGTCGTCCTTGCGGTGGGCGATGACCGGTTCCATCACGCCGTGTTCTTTGATGCTGGCGACGAAATCCGCGGTGAGGGCGGCGTCCTTGCGGACGTTGACATCGACCGTCAGGCTGGCCGGGTCGAGCATCTCCAGTACAGGTGTTGCGCTCATAAAATATCTGTCCTTCTTGTCCGAGAAGTTGGGTGGGTGGGGCGGTTCGTGGTGACCGGCCAGCTCCCCTTCTCCCCGGCGTTGTTTTGGCTGCTGGCGGAGCTTGCGGAGCTGTGCCCGACGGAGCGCCTGTCCACCCGTAAGGGCAAGGGGCGGAAATCTTCGTAAGGAAATCAGCGACGCAGACATCTCACGTGTTTAGGAAGTCAAGCAGCGAGCTCTGCGGGTGGGGTGAAGGCTGTGGTTTCGTCGAATTGGGTGTTGGTGGTGAGGCAGTGGTGGAGTTGGCCGAGGAGGCGGTTGAAGAGGTTGCGTTGGGCTGCTGCGTGCCAGTCCCCGGCTGCGCGGCGGCGTTTGTAGTGGGCTTTGGCGCCTGGGGATCCGGTGAGGGCGGACAGTGCCCACATGTAGCCGACGGTGCTGAGGCGGTCGTTCTTGACGAATCTGCGGCCGACGAATTTCTTCTTGCCCGAGGCTCTGGTGATGGGTGCGGAGCCGGCGTAGGCCTTCAGGGCGCGGGCGTCTGCGAACCGTTGCCTGTCGTCTCCGATTTCGGCCAGGAGCCGGGCTCCGAGCTGGTTTCCGATCCCGGGGAAGCTGAGCAGGATCTGGGCGTCGGGGTGGGTGAGGAAGGCTTCCTCGACGGCGGCGCCGAGCTGGTCGACGGCCTGGCAGGCGGCGTCGAGGAGAAGCAGCAGGCCGGCGGCCTGCTGGCCCATGGCGTCTTCGACGGCCTGGGGCTGGCGGGCGTGATCGCCGCGGAAGATGGTTTTGATCCGCTGGGCCTGGGCAGTGATGCCGCGGGACCGTCCCGCGCGGCGCAGGGCGGTTTCGATCCGGGCGGTGCTGAGCCGTGCGCCCGTGCCCGGGGTGGGGGCGATGCGCAGCAGTTCCCTGATTTCAGGGCGGGTAAGGCCGTTCTGCCAGACCGCGCCGGCCTGTAGGAGGGCCGGGTAGAACTGGCGCAGCACGGAGCGGAGCTGGTTGGCGGTCTGCTGGCGTGCCCAGACCGCGTCCTGCTGGGCGCGGGCCAGGACGGTGATCGCCCGCGCCTGCTCGGTGTCGGCCGGCAGGGGGCGGTGCGCATGGGCGTCGGTGCGCAGGATGTTCGCCAGCACCAGGGCATCGCCCGGGTCGGACTTCTTCTTCGAGACCCCGTGCCGGTCGCGGTAGCGGGCGGCGGAGAGCGGATTGACCGCATAGATTTTCCGGGCGCCGGCGCGCAGGGCCGCGACGAGCAGGCCCTGGCTGGTTTCGATCGCCACCGGGACGGGGTCCTGGGGTGTGTCCCCATGGTCGGCGAGCAATTCCATCAGGTCCCGGTAGCCGGCGGCGTCGTCGGTGATCCGGCGTTTGGCCAGCAGCTCGCCGGCGCTGTCGATAATAGCGATGTCATGGTGGCCTTCGGCCCAGTCGATCCCGCAGTAGAGGTCCAATCTGTGCTCCTCGCAGTCAAGGGTGTGTTCTGTTCTCGGGGTGTGCCAGTTCGGATCACGCAGCGCCCTAATTCCAAGACTCGAAGGTCTGCCATCTCACCAGCCGTTCGTGAAACGAGTCCACTTCGGGCGCCCCGGTCTAACCAAGAGCTCCACGGCTCCCGGAGAAGGAAGGGGTCATCCCGCAGCCTGCACGCCACCACGAGAACCAAGTACCACGCCATCAGTCGGGGGTTCCGCCGCCACGCGGGCGGCGGAACCTGGCCGGCAACAACACCGAAGCATTGGCCGGCCCGGTCCGGGGGGCCTGCGGCGTGAATCCGCCGTTACGCGCCGCTCTTCGTCGAGGGTTCAAGGACCGAAGAGCGCCGGAGGCGTCGCAGCAGCGCTGCCACCGCGGGAACCCCGATAACAGCTTCCGGCGGGGCCAGCTGACCTGGTCCCGCCGGAAGCGATTTGCGGTCACATCTGGGAGTCCCGCGGTGGGGCCGCCGGTGACCGCGCCGCTCTGCGTCGAGGATTCCAAGATCCAAGAGCGCCGAAGGCGTCACCACCGGTAACTCCCCCACAGAACCCCAACAAGACAGCCCCGGGAAGAGCCCCACCACCTGGTCACCTGGAAGCCGCTTAACTACGAATTAGGAGCGCCGTCGAAGAATTTCCACACCGCAGGCCCCTGGAGGAACGACAGGGGCTGGACGGGCCGGAGCGGGCACGTACAATCCGTCAGGACAGCAGCCAAAAAGCGTCGCAGACAAAAACGGGCCAGGGGGTCCGGAGCCCTGCGACGGCACCCCCTGACCCCAACAGCCGGCCGCGGAGCCTGCGGAGCGGACGCCCGAACCTTGGAGGTGAAGGTTCCCGGGTTTTGGTGAGGGTGTTGCTAGGGTTGTCCCGTCCTCCTGCGCCGGTTGTTCTCTAAGGACGTCCGGCCGCGGCGGGCATCCTTCTGTCCTTCTGCCGGAGCTTGTCCCTTGCGGGTAGGGGTTGATGGAGGACGCAAAGAGCCGGCCACCATCGGGGCCGGCTCTTTGTGTTCCTCGGACAAAGGAAGATTCAGGGCAGCATCAGTGCTGCGAGATGCTTAGAAGTTGTGGTGTTCCTGGGCCCACGCAATATCCACCGGCACGCCGGATTCGTCGGCGGTAAGCAGGCTCAGTTCCATGATGTCTTCGGCCAGGCTGGCGTCGTCGCCGGGTAAGTCGTCCTCGGTGAGGATGTAGTCGGTTGCCATGCTCGCGCGCTTCCTGGTTCGGTGCAGTGTTCCAGGGTTTCACTGTAGCCGTGGTTTCTGCGCGTTCAAGGGATTTTGTGGCTGCGCCCGCGCCAGCGTGAACGGCGGCCGGGGGAGCGCAGCGGAGGAGGCCGCCCCGCCACCACAGGAAGGCCGGGCCGGGATCGTATAGTGATCCGGCCCGGCCCGTTCCCCTACTGAATGATGCGGCGCTGGTAGGACTTTCCGGGGTCGCGGGCTACGTCAGCGACTCGGCCCTGGATAATCACTTCCCGCAACAGCACGGCGAGGCGGAAACCTGCAGCGTCCTCGGTAGCGAGCTTCAGGTACCGGTCGGCTTGGGATCCGCGGCCCTTCAGCCACTGAAGCCAGCCCATCAGGGTCAGCATCGGGGCGCGCTGCCCGGCCGGTACAACCTTCATCAGCTCGAAGGCGAGGGCTTCCGCGCGGTCCACGCGGTCCCAGTCGGGACGGGCGGTGAACGTGCCCATCAACACGTCTTCAAAGCTGCCGTTGTGGGTGGTGATGATGTCCCGGAACAGGTAGTCGCGGATGTGCCGGTGCTGGAATGCCGCCGCCAACTGCCGGGCGGTGTCCGTGTCCAGCGCCGGTGCTCCATCCACGCGATCCAGCGCGGCCGCCCACATCCCGCGGGCGGTGTCCAGGTCTTCGTCGGTGCCTTCCGGGGCCTGGACCGGTGCCGCCCACGTGCCCAGGAACTCGGGGTTGTACACGTCAAGGTCCGGGGCGGACCCGAAGTAGGTCAGCGTAGCGTTGGCGTTGCTGTCCCGAACCTCGTCCAGCGCGTTCGTCTCGGCCGTCCCGTAGGGTGCCCAGTGGGTACCGGTGACCAGCAGAACGATGTGGACGGGCATCCGGGCGGTGGCCAGCTCGTTCGTGAGGGCCGCGACGTGCGCGGCGTACGGGCAGCCGCTGCCGTGCTCTTCGTCGGTGTACACGATGACGACGCTGCCTGTCGCCTTCTCATCGTAGGCCGCGTAGGTGGTCATCAGCTGCGCGTAATCCTCCGGGGCCGCCTCCGCCGGTGCATCCATGCGCAGGCTGGCGCCCAGGATGCCCGCACGGAGCGTGAACACGACGAAGGACTCCTTCGGCTCGGTGCCCAGCAGGTGCGGGACGGCGGCGAGCAGGTCAGCGGAACCGGAGATCGTCAGTTTTTCAGTCATGGGTGTTGTTCCTTCTTGTCCGAGAAGTGGGGTGGGTGGGGCGGTTCGTGGTGACCCGGCCAGCTCCCCTTCCCCTCCCCCGCGTTGTTTTGGCTGCTGGCGGAGCTTGCGGAGCTGTGCCCGACGGAGACCCGTCCACCCGTAGGGCAAGGGGCGGAAATCTTCGTAAGGAAATCAGCGACGCAGGAGCGCCGTCGAAGCATTTCCACACCGCAGGCCCCTGGAGGAACGACAGGGGCTGGACGGGCCGGAGCGGGCACGTACAATCCGTCAGGACAGCAGCCAAAAAGTCGCAGACAAGAAGGGCCAGGGGGTCCGGAGCCCTGCGACGGCACCCCCTGGTCCCCCAGCCGGCCGCGGAGCCTGCGGAGCGGACGCCCGCTTCATGTGAGCCCTGGCGAACACACTCCCCCAGCCACCAGGCGCCCCACCAGGGTTGCGGCCCCGGCATGCCGCGGGCGGCAGGCACCCGCACCCGTCCCCTGCGCGATGGGCGGTCCGCCGCCGGCAACCACCTCCTGAAGCCGGCCACGCAGCGGCGGACCGCCCGCGGTGACCGGCCCCCGGGAAAGGCTGGTCACCTCCTGGCTATTCGCGGCGGTCGTGGAGCGGGACCGCTCCGTAGCGTCCGGCGGCGCGGCGGAAGCGGGCGTCACTGCTGTAGATGAACGTGCCCCCGAACATGTACCACGGTGCGGGTTCCCCTGCCTGGGTGACCGGCTCGGCGTGGACAACAGTCTCGGCGTTGAAGTGCTTGTTCTTCACGAGCCGGACGGCGGGCCGTTCCTCGGTGGCGGCGAACACCGGGTCGATGCCTTCCCCGATGACGGTCACTTCCATGGCTGTGGCGGAGATGCCCCGGTTGGAGAAGTCCGTGCCCAGGTCGTCGCGGTAGATCAGGGCTGTGATGCCTTTGGGTGCTGTGGTGTCGTTACTCATCTGCTGATATCCCTTCGGGTTTGTTGGGCTGTGCTGCCCGGCCCTGTGGCCGGGCAGCACAACGGTGTGGTGGTGGTTAGGCGACGTTGACGGTGCAGGGCATCCGGTAGCGGCTGGGGAGCTCGGCGGCGGCTTCGGGCAGATCGTCCGGGCCGTGTGCCTGGCCGTTCTTCCAGTGGAAGAACGCCTGTTCGGTGATCGCGTCCCACTGGCGGGCCTTGGTCCGGTAGTAGGTGCAGGTCACGTCGCCCTCGCAGTACGTGGCGACGCCAAACAGGTTTCCGATGCGGTCAGCGGTGCGGGTCGCGGCAACCATCACGTAGGGCCACTGGCCCAGATCCCAGCCCTCCGAGCCCCAGCAGGAGAGCACGGTCCAGCCGTGCTGTTCGATCAGATCCATCCAGTCGTAGCCGCCGTTCATGTGGTAATCGCCCAGGACGGTCATGTCCTCGATGGCTTCCCCGGTGTCGGCGAGGGTCACGGTCTTCCTGATTACTGCGTTCATGGTGTTGTTCCTTCTTGTCCGAGAAGTGGGGTGGGTGGGGCGGCCCTGTGGTGACCGGCCAGCTCCCCTTCCCCTCCCCCGCGTTGTTTTGGCTGCTGGCGGAGCTTGCGGAGCTGTGCCCGACGGAGACCCGTCCACCCGTAGGGCAAGGGGCGGAAATCTTCGTAAGGAAATCAGCGACGCAGGAGCGCCGTCGAAGATTCCCGCACCGCAGGCCCCGACGAAGGAGGGGCTGGACGGGCCGGAGCGGGCACGTACAATCCGTCAGGACAGCAGCCAAAAAAAGCGTCGCAGACAAGGACAGGGCCAGGGGGTCCGGAGCCCTGCGACGGCACCCCCAGGCACCAACAGCCGGCCGCGGAGCCTGCGGAGCGGACGCCCATCAATTGGTTGCTGCGCAGCGGCAACCGGTCCCTGCGGCGGTAAACTTGTACTGCCCCCGTCACCGGCCGCTCCCCCCAGTTGGCCGGTGACGGCGAGGCTAAAAACTCCCCGGCCGCACCCTTTCTGTGGGATGCTCGAAGGCGTAAGCAGCAGGATGTTTACACCCAGGGCAGAGGGCCGCTTTTCCCACGCCTGCGGCCCTTTGCCTTCCCCTCATGGCTGCTTTGGGCTCTTGGTACGGTGGAGGTGTCTCGCCGGTGGTAGCGGGACCCGCAGGGGACTTACTCCTGGCGGGACGCTTGGTGGAGGGGAAAGCGTATGGGTTTGCGGGACTGGTTCGGGCTGCGAAAGCCAGTGACGAACGCTGACGGATCCGTCCTGGCATTGGCGGCTGTGCCTGAGGAACAGGAGCCGTTGACACCTGAGCAAGTGGCTGAACTAAAGGATGCTTGGGCAGAGCTTGCCGAGGCGGCCAAAGAGTCAGCTGCCACGAGCTTCCATGCCTGTTCACGGGGCGCCCAGCCCTGGCAGGAAGACCCGGCAGCTGTGCGGAGCATGGCGGCCTTGCTTCGCAGCCTCCGCAAGGAGGAGGCTGCAACGCAAGGTTCGCCGATCCGATAAGTCGGAGCAGACGTCCCGTGCCGACGTTTCTCCTCTAGGCTGGGCGGATGGCCGAGTCCCTGCCGCCGGCACTGCAACCACCGGTCGCGGTTACCCTGGCCAAACTCATCAAGGCCTTCCCTGGCCGCAACGCGCTGCCCGGCGGCCTATGGGCAGAACCCAAATGGGATGGCTACCGGACGACACCCTTCATTGAGGCCGATCAGGTGACGCTGTGGTCCCGACAGGGCAAAGAACTTACCCGGATCCTGCCTGATCTGGCCGAAGCCCTCGCAAATCAGGTACCACATCTGGATGCGTTATCGACGGCGAAGCCGTGATCTGGAGCCAGGGCCGGCTGAACTTCACCGCCCTGCAGCAGCGCCTGGGCGCCGGACCAAAAACCCTCCCCGGACTGCTCGCCGCGGCACCTGCCACTTACGTGGCGTTCGATGTGCTGGCCGTCGCCGGGCATGACGCCAGGGACCTGCCTCTGAGCCAGCGGCGGGCGCTCCTTGAAGAACTCGCCAACGGCTGGGAGCCGCCGCTGTCCCTCTCCCCCACCACCACGGACCGGGAGGTAGCAGCACAGTGGTTCGAGGACCTGCCACCGACAGGGATTGAAGGGCTGGTCATCAAGGATTTGAACCAGCCCTACACCCCGGGTGCCCGCTCATGGCTGAAGCTCAAACACCGAGAAACCGTAGACATCATCTGCGGCGCAGTGATCGGACCCATCAGCCAACCTTCTGAAGTTGTCGCCGGCCTCGTCCTGGGCGGCGAGCTGCGGATCGTAGGCCGCTCCACGCCACTGAAGACGAGGGAAAGCCGGGAACTGGCGCGATGGCTACAGCCCCCATTGCGTGAGCACCCCTGGACAGGTTCAACCGCGACAAGGAACCCGTGACGCTGACGCTCGTGGAGCCGCTGGTTGTTGAGGTCTCTGCAGACACCGCATGGTCAGGAAGGTCCTTCCGGCACCCCTTGCGGATCCTCCGGGCTCGGCCGGAGCTATCCCCTGCCGATGTCGTCCTACCGGACCGGCTTCATGCGGGCTAGCGATCCGTGCGGATCAATATGAGGTTTTGGCGCTCTTCCAGAAGCGCGTACAGGTCTTCCCTGGCATCTTCGTACGTGTCGCCTTCGGCCTCGATGTGGTTGCAGTTGACCAAGGGGCTGACGTCCGTACGAACGAGCGGGACCGGCATCTCTTCCCAATGTAATGTTGCTGATACAGCCGTAAGCGACATGAAACTGGGTAGGCATGACAGTACCAACAGCGATTTCTGCAAGTTCTAGAACGACGGCGCGGATCGTCTGGGAAACTGCCGATAAATTTCTTCGCGATGTGGTCGAGGAAGAGGATTACGGTGACTACATTCTGCCGTTCACGGTCCTACGGCGCTTGGAGTGCATGCTGGCCGACTCCAAAAAAGACGTGGTGCATTTCGTCCAATCGCTCGGTGAGTTACCTCCCCACTTCATTGATATTGCAGTCAAGGACCGGTTCGGCCTGAGCTTTTTCAACACCTCTCCGCTGGATCTGGTGACCATCGCATCTGTAGATGACAACGTTGATAAGTCCGTGTTGAGCTACGTCTCAGGGTTCTCCGACAACATCGCTGATATCTGGACCGCCTTCGAGTTCCCGAGGCGGGTTGCAACATTGGCCTCCGCGAACCGCTTGCACTCAGTCATAAAGCACTTTTCCACCCTCGACCTCAACCCGGGCCACTTCGCCGATACCGCAATGGGCGACATCTTCGAGGACGTCATGTACCGGGCCTTCAACAAAAAGGGCAAGGCCGCCGGTAATTTCTATACTCCGCGCGACGCCATTCGACTCATGGTAGACATCTTGTTCGCAGCTGACGATGACTCCTTGGTCGGTGAGAGTACATTGCGTTCGATTTACGATCCGACGGCAGGATCCGGCGGCATGCTGCTCGTCGCCCAAAGTGCCCTGCGAGACCTTAACCCAGACGTAAAGGTCACGCTCTATGGCCAGGAACTTATGCCCTCTGCCTACGCGCTGGGTAAGGCGGATTTGCTCATCCAGGGAGGCCGTCCGGATGCCATTAAGCAGGGCAACACCCTCGTTGCCGACCTCTACGAAGGCCAGACTTTTGACTACGTGTTGTCGAACCCGCCGTTCGGCAAGGACTGGTCTGCTGAAGAGGACCAAAAAGCTGTCCGCAAACAGGCCAAAGTTCCAGGCTCCCGGTTCAGCCATGGTCTGCCTGGTACCAGCGACGGGCAGATGCTGTTCCTTGCACACTGCGCCTCGAAGCTCAGCCCCGCTGGAAAGACAGGCCACGGCGGACGCGCTGCCGTAGTATCGAACGCCTCGCCGCTGTTTGCTAGTGATCCTGGGCCCAATGCCATACGAGAGTGGCTGTTGCGTGAGGACCTGATTGACGCCATCGTTGCTCTGCCTGTGAACATGTTTTACGGCACAGGCATCGCCACCTATGTCTGGTTCCTGGACGCGGAAAAAGAACCGCACCGCAAGGGCAAGATCCAACTCATCGATGCCTCCGGGCATTGGGACCCGATAAAGCCCATGGGCGAGAAGCGCCGCGAGATGACCGAACCGAAACGCGAGGACATAGTGAAGGCGTACAAGGCCTTCACAGACTCCCCGATCTCGCGCATCCTCGCACCGGGGGACTTCATGTTTCGCGACGTCCCGGTCTACCGGCAAGCCCGCCTCGCCACACGTTACAGCGACCAAGCAGTGGACGCACTGCGCAGCCGACGCGACTTCACCGATGAGCATGTCCCAGTGCTCAAGTCACTGGATGGCACCAGCTGGAATGACCTTCCGGAGACCTTCCCTAAGGCGGCCAAGGCAGCGGGACTAAAGACTCCCATCGGTCTTTTGGACGCCGTAATGAAAGCTATGGCTGCGCCTGACGAGGCTGCCCCGCCTGCTACGGACCGTAAAGGGAATCCGGTGCTCGATAACGGCTGGAAGATGACCGAGCGTGTCTCGATGAACGAAGACATAACCGAGCATATGGAACGTGAAGTACTCCCGTTTGCGCCCGAAGCGCAATGGGACGAGTCCAAGGCGAAGAAGGGCAACGAGATCCCGTTCACGCGCCTTTTCTACGTCCCAGAGGAACCCCGTCCCTTGGCTGAGATCGATGCCGAAGTGCAAGCACTCATGAATGAGCTGTCCGAGATGTTCGCAGCGGTGAGGGACGAATGACCGAAAGCGCCGAGGTTGCCCTCCAGTACCTCGTACGGTTTCGAAGCGGGCAAGATTACAAGCACGTTGTTGATGACGAGGGAAGGGTCCCAGTAATCGGGTCAGGAGGACCCTTTGCGACTGCCTCCTCACACCTGTACGACGGCGAATCCGTCCTGTTCGGCAGGAAGGGAACCGTTGACAAGCCGTTGCACGTCAAAGGGCGATTCTGGACCGTAGACACTATGTTCTATACGGAGCTAAGCGACGCTATCGACGGGAGATGGCTTTACTACTGGGCTACGACAATCCCCTATGGCCTGCATTCCACAGACACTGCAATCCCGAGCATGACGAGTTCGACGCTTGGACGACTGAAGGTGCCCCTCCTCCCGACCGCTACACAGCGACGCATGGCCGAATACTTGGACCGGGAGACCGCTAAAGTCGACGCAATGCTCCGCAAGCTTGGTGATTTAGCTGAGCGTCTCCGTTTGCGTCGGGCGACCGCCGGATCCAGGCTGTTTTCAATGGGCTTCGAGAACGTGAAGCTGAAGTGGCTCATGGACGAGGTGGACATTCGGGCAGGCGAGGCGAATAGTGAACTGCCGCTGCTCTCCGTCTCCATTCACCATGGTGTTCAGTTACGAGAAGAATCCACGTCCAATCAGAGAGCGGGTGCAGACCTGACTAGTTACAAGGTCGCACGGGCTGGCGACATCGTGCTGAACCGTATGCGCGCGTTCCAAGGAGGCCTCGGACAGGTGCACGTAGATGGGTTGGTAAGCCCTGATTATTCAGTACTCAGACCTCATAGCCGCCTCAGTCCTGCTTGGGCAGAACATGCTATGCGTTCCCCAGAGTTTATTGGTTATATGTCCCAAAGACTGAGGGGGATCGGATCCGTGGATCAAGGCAATGTCCGCACCCCTCGCATTAATGTTCGTGACCTGCTGGATCTCCCGATCCCATTTACGTCCCCCGAAGAGCAATACGGCGTGACGAGCCACCTTGACGAAGTCATCGCTGAGATTGACGCCATGCTCGCCAAAGTCCTAAGACTGAGAGAGCTTCTCACCGAACACAAGTCCGCGCTCATCACTGACGTGGTAACCGGCAAGAAGGAAATCGCATGAGCCATGCGCAGCTGATGGAGCTGGAGTTCGAGGAAAATCTTTGCGCCGAGCTCTCCGAACAAGGCTGGGTCTACGAGGACGACGGAAAACCGATTGATTGGGACGTCGCTCTGGCCTTGGTGCCCGGTGATGTGCTGCGCTGGCTGAACCTGCAGTACCCGGACGAGTATACAAAGGCTGTTCCCGATGACCTGGTGAACGGCGCGAAGGAAGCTGCCGAGCGTAAGCTCCTGGAGCACGTCACCAAGGAACTGGCCAAACCTACGAGGATGGATCCGACCACCGGCCACCCGATCGGTGGCCTACTCGGCGTGCTGAGGCGAGGCTTCAACTTCGCCCAAATAGGCCGGCCCACGGCCAAATTCGGCCCGATGATGGCATTCCCGCCTGCAAACCCAAACCTGACAGAGGTCCTCGAAGCGTCCGATGCTGTGCGCCTGCGTATCTTGCGACAGGTGCGCTTCGATACCGGGACAAATGAGTCCATCGACGTCGTGCTGTCGGCCAACGGCATCCCGGTAGTGACGATGGAAATTAAGACCGACAACACCCAGACGGTCATCCATGCCATCCGTCAGTACAAGCAGGACCGCAAGCCCGGGAAGGCCAGCGCACTACTGGCCCCCGGACGTGTCCTCGTTCACTTCGCGGTTTCCAACGACCTGGTTTACATGACTACGAAGCTCCAGGGGGAGGACACAGTCTTCCTGCCGTTCAACCAGGGCAATGAAGGGCACGAAGGCAACCCGCCCTCCGACGGGTCTTCCACGAACTACCTCTGGCGCGCCATCCTCGCCCGACCGACCTTTATGCGCATCCTCAAGGACTTCGCACTCTGGGAACCGAACAAGACTGGTAAAAAAGACGAGGGTCGGCTCGTGTTTCCGCGCTTCCATCAGCTACGCGCCGTCGAGCGCGTGGTCGGCGACATCGAGACCCATGGTCCTGGCGGGCGCTACCTGATCTGGCACTCCGCCGGCTCCGGCAAGACCAAGACCATTGCGTGGCTGAGCCACCGCCTAATTCGCCACATGAGCTCCGACGCCAAGTCGACCTTCGACTCCGTCATCGTCGTCACCGACCGCACGGTTCTGGATGAGAACATCCGCCACGACATGAACCTGGTCCAGTCCAGCCGAGGACTGGTCTTCACGGTCGGTGAAAAGTCAGGGGCAAAATCACCGCAGCTGAAGAAGTCGCTGCTGGAGGGCGACCACATCATCACCTGCACGTTGCAGACCTTCCCCGAGTTGATGAAGCTCATAGAGGACACAAGCGAACTCCGCGGTAGGCGTTGGGCGGTCGTTGCGGACGAGGCGCATTCGTCGCAGTCCGGCTCGGGGGCGCGCAATCTCAAGGAACTGCTGGCCGACGTGGACCTCGACGACGACGAGGACATCAGCGCTGACGACTTGTTGCAGGCCAAAGACTCGGCCATCGCCGCGTCCAGTAACATCACGTTCATCGCCCTGACGGCTACTCCGAAGGCAAAGACGCTGCGACTGTTCGGGACCGAGCGCGACGGCCGGTGGGAAGCCTTCGATACCTACACGATGGCCCAAGCTATCGAAGAGGGCTTCATCCTCGACGTGCTGTCCAACTACTCGACGTACGACATGTTCCTCAGGGTCAAGAACGAGCTGGACGCCGAAACTGAGATCCAGGTCAACACCGGTGAAGCGGTGACCAATATCGTCCGCTACGCACGCCTGCACCCGACTGCGATCGCTCAAAAGGTCAGGGTTGTCGTGGAGCACTTCCGCCGCAACGTTGCGCATATGCTCTCAGGTACAGCAAAGGCCATGGTTGTCACCAGCTCGCGCATCGAGGCTTATCACTGGTCCACGAAGATGAACGAGTACATCGCAAGCCAGGGCTATTCCGACATGCGCACCCTCGTCGCGTTCTCAGGCACCCTCACACCCGACGGGACTGACGGCGTGACCGAAGCGGGATTAAACCAGCGCAGCGACACCGCCAAGTCATTCCGTGAAGAAGACGAGTACAGGGTTCTCATCGTTGCCAACAAGTTCCAGACGGGATTTGACGAGCCGCGTCTGATGGCGATGTACGTCGATAAGAAGCTTTCCGGGGTTGCCACTGTCCAAACGCTCTCGCGTCTCAACCGGACTTACCCCGGCAAGCCGGCGCCGATGGTGGTGGACTTCCGAAACTCCCCTCAGAACGTCCAGGCTGACTTCAAGGTGTACTACTCGGATGCACATGTAAATGGAGACGTTGATCCCAACGCTCTATACACCCTTGCCGACCGGCTGGACACCGCCGACATCTACACCTTGGACGAGATGAACGCGGTCGCGAAGGCTTACTTAGAAGACGAAGGCGGAGAAGCACTTCAGAAGTCACTCGGGCTGATCAAGAACCGCTGGAATGGGCAGTGGCAGCAAGCAAGAGTTAAAAAGGACAAACCCAAGCGTGAGTTACTTGAAAGCTTCCGGGCCGACGTGATCGGCTACCGGAATGCCTGGCAGTTCCTTAGCCAGATTGTCGACTACCAGGACCCGGACCTCCACCGTCGCGCCATCCTGACGACTCTTTTGGCTAGGAATCTGCACGTCGACGGCAGACAGCACGACGACAGCTACCTAGAGGGCGTGCAACTCTCCGGTGTGAAGTTCACTCCGTCGGCT
Source organism: Arthrobacter sp. FW306-07-I (assembly GCF_021800405.1). Lineage (NCBI taxonomy): Bacteria > Bacillati > Actinomycetota > Actinomycetes > Micrococcales > Micrococcaceae > Arthrobacter > Arthrobacter sp. FW306-07-I. The sequence continues at coordinate 55,029 of NZ_CP084551.1, forward strand.
ATCAGCGAGGACCACTCGTTGACAGAGGGCGGCGACGGAGCGATAAGGCTGCCTGAGTTTGAGGGCGAACACAAGTCGGGGGGAGCGCCAATCCGGGGGCCACTCGACGAAGCGATCAGCCGCGTCAACGAAATGTTCCAGTCCAAGGGCGTCGAGGTGAATTCAGCAAGCGTTGCTGGTTTCATCACCACCTACTGGGGGTTCCTGGACTCCAACACGGAGGCCGTAGCGATGGCTAAGAATAACAGCGCAGCTCAGCTCAAAGCTTCCGAGAGCTTCGGCGGCGCGGTCGGGTTAGCGATGCTCAAGGCATGCCAGGAGTCGCAGGAAATCCAGTCGTATTTGGCAGATCCAGAATTTTTGGCGGAAATCACGAAAATCAGCGCCGATGCCTTACACGCGGAACACCACACCGCCCCCTCATCAGACAATTCCTTGGCATGAAAGGGATGAAGGAGAAGTCGCATACGGCTGCAGGCCTCGCTGAAGCTATTCGAGAGGCTCGACATCAGCGAGGCTGGTCGCAGGAAACCCTCGCCGAACAGGCCGGGGTCTCGCGACCTACCATCGCTCGTGTAGAAGCGGGGAACGATATCTCAACCGCGACCCTTTCCAAGGTCGCAGAGGCACTTGGGCTCACCTTGAAGGTGGAATCTTTGTAGCAAGACAACCCTCTGTTGTGGCTTTGAGTGTGACTTTTGGCGATAAATGGCGGTCTTTTTGCGGCGCTATTTATCGCGTTCCTAGCAGTCGGCACCGCGTCCGTCTTCTGATGGTGCGCCTTTGCAGCTCGCGGTACACCGTCGTCCGCGACACCCGGAACAGCTCGGCCAATTCAGCCTGCGTATGCTCGCCGGCGTCATGCAGGGACAGAAGATGCTTCCGCTGCGTCTTGGACAACTTGGGCTGCTTGCCTTTCAGCCGCCCCTTCGCCTTAGCGACCGCCATTCCCTCACGGGTGCGCATCCGGATCAGATCCGCCTCAAACTCGGCCACCATTCCCAGGACGTTGAACAGCAGCCGGCCAACCGGATCGTTCGGATCGTGGGTGCTGCCGCCGAGACTAAGCACTACCTCCTTGGCTGTCAGCTCGTCGGCTATATCTCTGGCATCGGAAAGGGAGCGCGCCAGCCGGTCGAGCTTGGTCACCACGAGCGTATCGCCGGTCCGGCACGCCGCCATCGCTTCACGGAGCCCAGGGCGCACCCGATTCGCCCCGTAAGTCCGTGATCGACATAGATCTGGGCCTCCTCTACACCCAGGGCAAAGAGGGCATTACGTTGAGCGGTCAGGTCCTGATCAATCGTCGAGACCTGGGCATAACCGATCTTCATTCCAGTCATAAGGAACACGGTTGCAGTAATCCCCCCCGTCACCGTGCATTTGATCGTGCAGGTCTTACGTACATGACCTAGGCCAGCAACCGCGCGGAACGTGACGGCGGACTTCCCCGATACGGTGATCGACCGGCTAACGGGCGGGGCGAAGGCATGCGACGCTGAACGGGCGCAGATGATCAGTAGCATTGCCACATGCGAGTGCAGATGGATGACCTGGGGATCTCGGTCTTCGGCATGAGTGTGGGGGATGTGGCGACCTGGGCTGGCGCGATTGCGACAAGTGCTGCAGTCTGGGTTGCAATCCTCGGTCTTCGCACTGAGAGAGCGCGACGAATCGCTGCTGAGGTAGAACGAGCAGCGCACGTGAAGAGAGCCCAAGCGGAGCGGGTCTTTGGATGGTTTGGTGGCCGCGTCGAGGGACAGGATATGGTCGACTCTTTGGTCGTAAGAAATGATTCCCAGTTGCCCATCTACAACGCGGTAGTCAGCCTCGTGCTGCTCCAAGGCGCGGGAGCCAGGACAGGTGAGGATCTTTCAAGTCTGGACTTGCGATGGACCTATCAGAAGACCGTACTCGTCGTTCCTCCGGGGACTTGGCGGGTCCGGGTCCAAAGCGGGTGGCAAGGGATGAGTCGCCGCGCCGGGGTAGAAGTGGCGTTCCGCGATGCCCAAGGCAGTGCCTGGATCCGGCGTGCAAACGGCATCCTAGAAGTTCTCGCGGAGGACCCCTTCGACCATCTCAATGTCTCTCGGCCAGTGACCGACGAGCCGCTCGAGCGCTTGGCGTAATGTAGGCCCAGCACTGCAGGCATCCAGCGAGCGATAGGCCCGACGGCCTGCGCGGGCTTCCTGCTCTGCGGAAGATAGAGCCTTTGCCTTCTCGCAGCCTCTAGTGCCAGATGAAGTGGCCTTGGATCTTCGAGTCGAGACGGTTGGCGTCTTCATACAGAGTCCCCCGCATCTCAAGAAGGGCATTGTCGCTAAGCACCTTGTGGGCGGCCCAAAGGCGTGAGAAGCCGGACCCAGCCGGTTCGCTGTTGGACCTGCGGAAGTCGTTCGCGATGTCGCTCATGTCGGGATTCCGCCAAGACATGAAGCCATAGAGCGCTGAGAGGAAGAGCGCCAGAGGGGTCACATCGTCGTTCGATTTGATATGTGTGTGGGAGGTTGTAATGGTCTCGCCAAAAGCCGCCATCTCCGGGTTCCACCAGACCTTATCTGTATCTCCTTCGCCGGGGCTTCCGGGGTGTTCTAGGTAACAGGTCATCTTTGTCCACGTGCCCAAGTCCGCTACGCACACAAGGTCAATGCTCTCGGATGGGTGATGCGAATGTTCGAGATCATTGTTGTAGAGGTGTTCCGCAACGTTTTTGACTGGTGTCGACCCATCGGCTTTCCAGCAGTGTGAGGCGGCGAGGAATCCGAAGACATAGGGCTTCCAAAGCTCGAGTCGCGCGTGCCCGCGTTCCGGGCCCACGACTTTCTGGAGTGCGGCGCTGTGTCGTGCCGCTTCGTCCAGGCCGTCGGGCCTGACCGTGAGCTTGGTGGAGAATGCCGCAGCCACTCCTCCGGACATGACCTCGTTCATACCGCGCAGCATCTTTGGGTAACCGGGATTAAAGATCACTAAGTCGGTCTCGAATGGTGTGGCCTCCGAATCCCGTGGGCCGATAATGTACTTCCGAGTGTCGACCTCATACTGTGGAGGCAGCCAATTCTGGAGAAATCGCTGCCAGACCCGTTCGTTTCCATGGCCGACCTCCTGAGTTCGACCGGATTCGGCCGCCGTTCGGAACAGCTGGTCGTAGTCCTTCTGGATGTCCTGACTAGCGTCCTTCAGCCACTGATGATGTTTATGCCCCATGCCAGTCAAGTTTCGCAGAGAAGAGGCGAGCGGCGTCTTACCGACGCGGTTAACTTCTCTGACCTGAACGACCGCTTCTGGCGGCCCGTGCGTCCGGTAAAGGCTCCTCAATTGACCCTTGTGGATGTAATGCCCCATTGATACATTTTGTGTCAATCGAGTGATACATGGAGGTCGCCGTGCAGCAGTGGAGAATCACTTTTCTGGAGTTGTCGCCCTTGCTGCTGGGCGCGGTAGTGTCCGTTGGCATATGGCCTGTGATCTGGAAGGACCGGGCGGTGCTGAGGGGCCGGGCGGGTGTTCTCGCAGCCAGCGGCGGTCTGCTTCCGGTCGTAGTTAGCTGCCTGTACTCGGTGATGGCAATTACGCCGCAACTGCTCGCCTGGACGGGGCGGGACGTGAGTATTGGTAATCAGGAAGCCAGGTTTGTCATGCCGTTGGCTGGCGGGCTTATCGCCTTGGCCGTACTCTTTGTTCCCGGCCCCCGGAGTCCTTCCGGATCGACGACCGCGGGCATTGCCCGAAGGACAGCGTGGACTTTCCTTTCGGCTGGCTGGCCGGTCGCACTGATCACTGTAGTTGGCGTTACGATCGCCCTCTCGGTTGCGGCAGGGTTGGCATCCGCTCCGGATGAAACAGGCCGTTACACCATGTTCAGTTTCAAAATCGGAACTACGAGCGTGGGCTCTACGATTTACGGCTGGTACTACTCAGTTCCGGCGATGTTTCTCCTTGTGGTTCTGATCAGCGCGGCGTGGGCGGCCCTGGCACTGATTGCCCGCCGTCCGCTGGGTGAGTCCAGAGAACAGGACGCTGCTGTCCGCCGAATCCAGAGCCGGAACATAGCCGCTACGGTCACCGGTGCTCTGCTCTTCCACCTGGCCGCGATCCTCGGCTCGCTGGCGGGAACATCAAGGGTGGGAGGTGCGCTCCCCACCGATACCGCCGGAGTAATCAACGTGGGGTCCTCCTTCGCCGCCCTGGGCACTTTTCTCAACGTCAGCAGTTTCGTGGCAACGTGCCTCGGCGCAGCGCTCTGCCTCAGCGTTGTACTCACTGCCGTTCCCTGGACCGCTGGGGCGCGGCAGTCCACCATCAAGTCCGCGCCATGATCATCGCCCTTTCCACGACTGGCGGAACCCCCGCTGAGCAGGTACACGACCAGATCCGCGGTCTGATCACCACCGGGGCACTCGCTGCAAACGAACGGCTCCCGTCGGTCCGACAGCTCGCAGCTGATCTCCGAGTCGCCCCCGGCACTATCGCGAAGGTCTACAAGCAACTAGAAGAAGAACACTTCGTTGAGACTCGAGTCGGAGCCGGCACCCGAGTCAGTCCCCACGCCGCGGCCGTCTCCAAGGAAGTCGCTCGAGCTGCACGAAAGCTAACCGACGTATGCAAGCGGGACAACCTCGAACTCAACGAAGTCCTCCAGATCATCCGTGCAACTTGGTAGAGGACGGGGCCTGCACGTAGAAGGATCCTTGACAGCGCACCGCGGTATCGCACATTAGTCGTCGTCCCGCTCGGGTTCCAGAGGACGACCAACAGCAATGCGCCGCTGGTCTTCTTTGTGGGATCTATGGACCAGCCTGAACCGGAGTAGTCCCTTCAGCATCAGGCCGCCGGCCACCAGCATGAGCATTGCCAACAGTCCGATGGCCCAGTATGTATTCGGATCGCTGGCCTTGGGCTGGAAGATCACGTACACGATGAGGACAAGGAACAATGTGAAGTTAGCGATGGCGAACGGCCCGAACATAGAGTACGCGGCTTGCCAAGTACGCCTACTAGTCGTGAGTTTCCTCGGTGCTCCGGTCACATCAACGATTCCCCCGATCCATCTCTAAACCCATCTGAAAAGGCCGGTCCCCTATCTGCCTGATTACGCTTCCAGGTTGATCGTTGCCAGTCATGGCTCAGGCTAACCCTGAACTTGCGTTATCGATAGGCATTTTCGACGGTCTGATTCCATCAGGTATCCACGAACGAGGTGGTTAACCACAGTCGTCTGCTCCCTGCGAACAACAATGGGCTTCACCTCCAACGCGCCCATAAGCCGGTGGCGTGCCGGACGCCGCGGCGTCCGATTCGGGATCGCTAAACGCACAGATGGCCTACTGTTTGCTACGTTCGGGTAGATCCCCAATACTGAGTTCTCTAGGTCTACGATCCCTGAAGTAGACATTGTTAGTCGATGCCAGTACAAGGGCAGCGGCTTATTCTCTAGAAAGCAGATCGTATGCCGAAATCATCCATCCAATGGTTTTGGGAACCGCGTCCAGAGGTCATGCATGCGCGACTGGAGATGTGGGAAAGCCGTCTGGGTCGGGAGGCTGTTGAGTCACTTGAACGAGGCAAAAAGCTGTTCAATGAGGCTCACCTTGCAGTTGTCATCCTGACTGTGTTGTATGTGGCTTCAGTCTTCGCGCATCTGCCCGTTTCTGGGGCAGCCTACATGGGGCTTGTTTGTCTAGTCTGGTTTCCCGCAGCGGGGCTCTCCATGTACCTCATGAAGCGGATGGAAAACCTTGTGCGACAGAAGTACCGGATCACCGGGCGCTTTCGGCCACCTCTGAGTTTCCGCAGACTTCAAACGCCGGAAGCTTTCGATGCATGGCTTCTGTGCCAGCACAGGATTCCTACTCCAGGCACCGAAATTCCCCGCTAATAACAGCTTGGCGACCGACAAAGCCCACCGTAAGCCGGTGGATTAGAGGAATGATCTTGCGTCCGGTGAGGCATCCCCTTGCGGGCGCATAGTCGATCGCTGAACGGCGAGTCCTGTCAGCGACGGGATGCCCGACTGACGTCGTAAGGTCACAAGGAATGCACCAGACCGGTCTACGCCAATTCGACCTTGAATCCGCGGAACTCTAGCGCGTCCAGGACGAATTGTCGGATCTGCTCTGAATCGCCGGTCTTCGCAGCCAAGCTCCGTTGAAAATAGATGACAATACTCATGGGCGGGTTCAGCATCTCCGAATCTATGTCATATTGCTGGCCGTGAAAACTCACGGAAAGACCTACCCGGGCAATGCGAAGCTCGCCTTCAGTAGAAGACACGACATTCGGTCCTGTTGCTTGGAACCCCCTACTCATCTTGGGCCCAAACTATTGACGTAGGTGACGTCGGGGGTAGGTTCATGCAGCCAGACTAGTCAGCTTGCTCCCGCAGCTCGGGCGCAACGCCAAAGCGACGTCCATCGCGTGCAGGTGGAAAGCGCACTTTGACCGATCCCCTTGCGGGCTGAGCTCATGCGCCAGATAGCGCCGCCAGAACGCCGCCACTTATCGCCGGAAGACACAGGTTTTCGGAGGCTCGCCGAGCCGCTGGTCAGAAACGACCGTTTCTGACCAGCGCAAACTTCGCCTTCCTGGCATTGTCCGGCAAATGGCCTATGAGCATTCCGGTGACCACAAATGCTATTGGCTTGCTATCAAACTGGTAGCAAAAAAAATAGTGTTCGTTTTACTCATAACTGTCGCGCACCTGCTCGAGGCCGATCCTGAGAGCACGCAATGCCATCGGATGCTTCTTGCGGCCCTCAAGCTTTGCCACAGCCGCGAGCAAATCCATGAGTTCGCGGTCCTCGTCGAAACGAAGCAACATCGTCCTGGCGCTCACTTTGTCCCTCGAATCACTTAGGGTTGGCGTGACGCTCGGCCTAACCGGAATCGCGCGTTCAACGCTAGCCGCCGGCGGACTCAGCAGCGGTTCGGCCGCGTTACCGAAGGCCTCGATAGCCTCGTCCCTAGCCTGTTCGGAGGCAGACCGTTTCTTGATTGCCACTACCCCATCAACTCCTCTACCAGGCCCCGGATTTCCCTTGCCGCCTTAGGGTTCTTCCACTCAACAACTCCAAGCCCCTCCCCCACTACGTCTCGATAAGCCTTGCGCTCATACAAGACGGTTCGCATTGGTTCGATACTCGGATAATCGGATAGGTAGTCTCGGGCGTCACCGCTTTCAGACTCGAACGCGTTAGTCGAGACACGTGTAAGAGCTCCCCTTACACGCAATGAGGGATTGAAGTCCCGGGCAGTTTCGATCAACCTATCCACTGTCGCCAGTGTGTCGAGATCGAATTGGCTCGATTGAGTCAGGATCAACAATTGGTGCGCGGCGGTCATGGCCGTGCGCATCTCCTTGCTGTCCTTCCCTGCCACATCAACCAGGACTACGTCGTAACTCGTATCGAGTTCGCGCAATGTCTCGTGCAGACTCCCGAGTTTCTCTACGACAAATATGCGGGGTTCGTGCCCAGCCTCTTCTCGGTCCACCGCCCAGCGTGCAGTAGATCGCTGTCGGTCGCCATCCACCACTGCTATCCGCATCCCTCGCTTCGCCAGCTCGACAGCAAGGTTGGTTACAACCGTGGACTTGCCCACGCCGCCCTTTTCACTACCCACCACAATGATCATGCCTTCAACGTACCGCCGCGGTTGATAGCAAACGGCTAGCGACACGCTATTTTGTTGCTAGCACTATCAAAGTAATGCCATTTTGATACTCTCCATCGCCGCACCGCTCATGGGATGGGCACAAAGTGGTAGCGATTTAAAAGCAGTATCAAACCAGCAGGGCGGCCAGCATCCCTAGCCGGTTTCGCTAGCGTATGTGTAGCATATGCATAGCAAATTGATATCGATATAGAAGTGCTATTTATTCGCTATCTCGGAGCGGGTACGCGTCGAGGGAGCTCAGAGTTTGCTCGTTCATCCCGAGATGATCCGAAGTGGTTGCTCTCCCAGATCCACAGGAGTCTGCTAGCAATCCGATCTTTTCTTGCTAGCAACTCTAGGGTCGCGACTGCATCATGATGCCCGAGCTAAGGACTTATAGCGAAAGGCAAGGTGGTCTTTAGCAGTGTCATCGCAAGCGGAAGGCCCACCAAGCTAAAAGTCTCCATGAGATTGGGAGAGTAGTGCCACCCGTTCCAAAACGACGCCATTGCTAGCAAAATACTACTAAAAAGCTAGCACTTAAGAACTCTCTCGATTGACTAATGACCGAATGGGCTCCAGGTCATCATCAGACCGCTGGAAAAGCGCACCCCCAATGACCCGACAGACCTAGGCAGATTGTCGGCGCCACCATACGGCCGCATCATCCGGGGGAAGCCAGTAGTCATCCCTTTCGGAATCATGCATTTCGCCCTCAACGATTGAATCCGGAGTCCTAAACCTGTCCAGGTACGCATGCCAAGCAGCGCGTTCAAACCGATGCCGGTGTATATGTTCTTGATAGTCCTCGAGCACCCCCAGCCGCGTCGCCAATGCTCTAAGACTGACATTGGTGACCCTCCAAGCACGTCCTTGCCGTTGGATCATGCCAAGAGTTTCCATCTCCACAAGGGCGGCTGAGCATGCATTACGGCTGACACCGGTAGTGCGTACGAGCTCTGCGGTGGTGGGGGAGTGGCGTCCTCGTTCGATTGCTTCGTATACCAGTGCAGTCGCGTCTCCGAGCGCACGGAAGACGGGCCGGACGGCGTGGATTTTTCCTTTTCGCCAGGTCAGTTCCCTGGCAAGTTGTTGGTAGTGCTCAGGGAGTTGGATGAGGTAGATGTCGGCGGTTTTGTGGCGTGCGTCGGCGATTTTGGTAAGGATCCCGTCTGAAGCACTGACGAGCACGGGCAGGAGCCGGGCGATGGTGACGTGGTGTTTGCCCATTGCGGCGGACAACGTGCGACAACCGACGTCAAGGATGTCGGTTTCTTTGGCTCGCATGTAGCCCAGTAGTCCGCGGATGAGGAGACGGAGGCTGAGGCCTTGCCGGCCTCTGGCCTGCAGTCTGTGGTCGAGGACTGCGTAGAGGACATTTTCCAGATCGTTCACGAGCTGGTGCACGCCAGCGCTGCTGAGATTTGTTGCCCCCCCTGTGGTTAAAGTGAGGCTTGTGTTGTTAATAAGGGCATTCTTTTTCCTTTCTTGACGGGGTTCTCGTTTCTGCGATCGGGTAGAGGTGAAGGTCTGGGCTTTGGCCCACTCAACGGGCAGGAGCCGTGCGCGGCGTTCCGGGGAGCCGTAGAGGGCCGCAAGTCCGGGGAACTGGCCGGTGAGCTCGTTCTCGACGTGCTGCAGGGACCAGCCGCAAGCGCTGAAGTGATTCAGGACAGCCATTCGAGCCTCCGACGGGCTCTTGTACCTGGCCGTGTCATACAGTCCGGTCCGGGCCACCGTGCGCAACGGAGACTCACTGGCCTTGGTCAGTGAGAGTTGTGGCAAGGACCCTGTTCGCTGTGTGGCCAAAGTCTTGGCGGCCCTGGCTTTGAGTGCGCGTTTCCGGGTTAGCTCCGGAGCCAGAGCGGTCCGAAGCTTCCCCAACGCAGGTGCCGGGTTTCGGCGGCGCAGGATGTCGTAGGCCTGGGAGAGTGGAGTGACCAACGTTTGATGGCCGCCGGCCTTGTGCACCGATCCAGGGACACGGATACATCCGTCGGTGACGTTCTGGTGCGGACTCGGGTCCAGGCTCGTCACCGTCAACGCCAGCGCTTCCACCAGCTCCCTGGCTTCGGCTGCATCCATACGGTCCTGCACGGGGATGTAAAGGTGCCGGCCGCCGCTGGGGGAGAAATCCTCGACAAACAGTACCCCGCATGACGACAACAAGCGGCCTACCCGGGCAGCGTCCGCATCAACCACACCCTTAAGTGCCTTGGATGTGTCAAAGTCCAAGCACAAGGTGGCAACACTGCCATCTGGTCCATGCACCATCACCGCCGCCGGACGCTGCGGGAGGGACCGCGTAATCTTCGGCATCTCCCGCGGTCGCGGGTACTGGAATCGCGAACCAACCCACCGACCCAAGCGGTATGAAGGTGCACCAGCAATCAGCGGAGCAAGGCTCCATGCATCTTCTGGCTTCACATACGGCGCGACACCCATAAGGGCATGCGTTGACGCCGATACCGGTTCCGGTACCATGGTGTGCAGTAGTTCCTTTCGAGGTAACACAAATGGCACCCACAGCGTGGGTGTTGTCAAAGTTCAGATCGTGTCCCGCCAAGAACTGGATCTGGACTTAATGCTTCCGAGAAGGCCCGCCTAGTGCGGGCCTTCCTCTTTTAAGAGGCGATACGGCCGATAGGCAGTTCCTCCTGGCCGCTTACGAATGTCATGTCGATAGCGGCGAGCTTTTCAGCAACGGCATGTGCGATGAACTCACTAGCCGACTGTCCTTGGTGATCTGCAACAGCGAATAACTTTTCTGCGTCTGCAACGGGGAGCCGGGTAGTCAGAACATGACGGTCCCCTTTTGAAGGGCGTCCTCCGCGTGCGCGTTTCTGAATTGCCATGCCCCTCACGTTAGTTTCTGAAACGCTGGGGACTGGACATAACGTACGGCGTGTCGGCTTCATCTCTTTTAGAAGCCTTTTGCGACGGCGGCGGCTGCGGCGAGCCAGGCTCGTTGGGTGGTGGGCTGGAGTGCGTCGTAGCGGATGGGGCCGTTGACCAGGGCGGGGTCGTAGGGGATGCGGACAACAGCGCGCACGTGGGGTGTGAAGCCGTCGGCAATTCTGCGGGCTTCGTCTTTGGCGCGTTTGAGTGCGTCGCCGCTCATGCTTCGTTTGGCGTCGGTGGATTCGGAGACGATGACGACGGCGTTGCGTGCCAGTTCGGCGTCGTGACCGCCACGGGATTCGAGGGTTTGGAGGGTCAGGCGGGCGGCTTCGGCGCGGTCTTCGATCGCGGTGACCGGGACGACGAGCTGGTTGGTGTGGTGAATCATTCTCCGCCAGTTCGCGGCGCGGGCGGTGTTTCCCGAGTCCATGACGATGAGCCGGTAGTAGCGGGTAAGCACCTGGTGGGCGATGTCCACTTCCTCGGCGGTGACTTCGTGGTCGCCCTCGTCGTTTTCGTCTGAGCGCAGGACATCGAACTTGTCGGCAGTCTGGTGGTGGACGAACTGGGCGATCTCTGCTGCTTGGGCGCTGGGGGAGAGCAGCGCCTGGGATGAGTCGATGAGGTCCAGGACGCTGTTGTTGTGACCGCCTTGTTCCGTGCGCCAACCGAGTGTGCCTTGTGATTCGTTGTTGTCCCAGGCGACGGTCGCAGCGCCGCTGTAGCGGGCGAGGATGGCTGAGAGCATGACGACGGTGGGTGTCTTGTTCGCTCCGCCCTTGCGGTTGACGACGGCCACGGTACGGGGGCCGGGCCAGTGCTGGCTGACGATGCGGATGTCTTCGCGTTCGGCGAGCTCTTCGGCTGATGGGTCCATGCGGAGGCCGAGGCGGCTCAGGGCACCGCGCCAACCACGGGTGGCGGGCTGGAGAACGGGGGCGCTGATGAGGAACGAGGCGTCTTTGAGGCTGCGCCGGGCAGGCGGCTCAACGGCTGCTCTGGAGGCTGTGGCGGGCTCCTGGGCGTGCGCGGCCGTGACCGCTGCACCGAATCTCGCCGGGGCAGTGGCTGCGGGTTGTGCGGGCGTTTCCTCAGGCGCGGGAGCGTCGGGGGTCGGAGCGGTCAAAACCTGGGCTGGCTCGGGTGCTGAGGCGGCCTTAGCGGGCAGGGGGTCCTGCTGCCGGCGGGGGGCGGGTTTGGTCGGGGCGGCCTCGCTGACGACGCCCTCGGGGGAGACGATGATGAGGCCCTGCCCGTCCGGGTCGGTGGTGCTGACCTGGACGGGTCGGCCGAGCTGGGCAGCGGTTTCGGTGATGAGGCGCAGCGCATCGGTGAGGACGGCGGCCTCGTCGGCGGCCTCGATCGCGTGGGAGGTCCCGTTGATAGTGACTTCGCCGGTTCCGTTGGTGCGCAGGACGGCGTTGATTTTGGGGAAGTCGAGTGCCTGAGTTTCCATCTTCTGTCCTTACTTTGTGCCGTTCGGGGGTGTGAAGCGGTTGACCTGCCAGGGCTTGTCAGCCGTGCTGCGTAGCAGCTGCACGTCGTAATCGCCGGCGTCGGTGGGAATCACGACGTGGCAGCCGAAGCCGTTGGTCTCATCGATCTTGACTTGGCCTGTTCCGGTGACCTTGGTGGCCGGGATGTTGGCGGGGTCAACGTACTGGTAATCGGCGGTGGCCTGGGCGGTCAGGATTTGGCCGAGGTCCTGGATCCATGCCTTGTCCGTGACCGTAGGCCGGGCGTACAGCGTCATGGCCTTGGTCGCGGTTTCCAACGCGGCTGTCTTGCTTACCGCGTCCCAGGCGATGCCGAGGGTGGCCGGGGCAGTGCCGCCGGGAGCCTGGGGCTTGCCGCCGGCGCTGAGCGTGGCCGGGCTCGTGGCGGACGTACTGACCGACGATTCCGCCGGCGTTGAACTGGATACCGGCGCGCAGGCGGTGCACATGAGCAGGGCCGTGAGGGCTGTCAGGGTGCGTTTCATGGTTCCTCCGGTGAGTCGCTGCCGGGCAGGTAGAGAAAGGCGCTGGGAGCGCCGTTCTGGACCGTGCGGGTGTAGTAGGTGTGGTCATTCGGGGCGGGATTGCCGTTGTAGCCCTCTTCGAGGAAGCTGCCGTCGCCGTTGACGGCTTTGACGATGGCGACGTGGCCGTAGGTCCCGTCCGCGCCTCCGGTGCCGGGGGAGTACCAGACGACCGCGCCAACACGGGGCGTCATGCCGGTGGGCCAGCCTTTGGCGTCCCAGCCGTCCTTCCAGGTCAGGGCAGAACCGAGCAGGGCGCCGTCGGGCCGGAAGGTGCCGTTGAGGATCTTGTAGGGGGCGGTGCTGCTGCCCAGTTGCTGGTTGACGCGCCAGAGAGCGAAGTCAACGCATTCGCGGTTGAACATGCCCAGCGGAGAGGGCTGGTAGACCCTGGATGCGCGCCACGGCAGGTCATCGCCTTTGCCGGATTCACCGGGGATGCCGCAGGAGCTTGTCCCTCCGGTGTCGGTGATCTTGGTATCGCCCAGGGCGGCCACGACTTCCACGGCTGCAGGCCAATAGGTCTGGTAGTGGAACGGGTCGGCGTTGCGTTGGACCCTGTGCGCGGCGGTGGTGGGTTCGAGCTGTTCCCAGCCGCTGATCTTCGTCAGGGCTGTGAAGAAGTGGGTGGCGGAGGCCGTGGGGTTCATGCGGTCCTGGTAGGTGCCCCAGGCGCCGTTGTCGCGCTGTTGGAAAAGGCCCCGGGAGTCCGGGCCGGGACCATCACCATGGTCCAGGACGCGCAGGCCGGACTCTCCCATCGCGGTCATGACCCCTATGGTCTGGGCCCTGGCGGACAGGCCCATGGCTTTCCCGGCGTTGATGATCAAGGCCGCGTTGCGGAGCTGTTCGCCTTGGTAGCCAGCGATGGCGACCTTGGGCAGCCGGGCCTCGTCAACGCTGACGCTGCCGGCCGTGGGTGAGCAGACGTCGGCATCCGCCGTGGAGCCTCCGCCGAACAGGATGATGGAGAGCACCAGCCCGATGGGTGCGAGGACGGCACCAGCGGCCAGCACAGGCCCGCTCGTTCGTGCTTGCATGTGTCCCCCTCACATCTGTCCTGCTGCGCCTTACGGCTGGTCCTGGTCTGCCTCGTCTGCGGTGTTCGCTTCCGGTGTCTGGCCCTTCCTGAGGGTGTTCCGGTTTTCCCAGACCCAGTCTTTGACTTGATCTCTGGCGATTAACCATGTCTTCTCGACTTGGTAGGCAGGAATCACTCCGGTTTGGAGCCAGCGGTACACGGTGTTCCGGGAGAGCCCGAAGATTTCTTCGAGGTCCTGAGGCGTCAGACGCTCCGGGTACTTGGCGAAGAGTGCTTCCAGGTACTTGGGGTCCACGCTCAGTCCGTCCCACCGCATGAAGCAATCGTAGACCATAAATTGGTACTGTGATGTACTGGAAGTGACTGAAAGGTACTAAAGCTGTTGTTGGGGGTCACTTTTGGCCTTTCGTGTCGGATGGTACCGATACGATCTTTGCGGACATTACAGGGGGATGTGAAATGCCGGTCTCAAAGAATCGCTGGGTGACGTTCGGGGCAGAAACCATTGACGAACCTGTTCCAGTCATTCAGGAACAGGTTTCATTCGTTCCTACAGGGGCGACAAAGCCGCAGTTGAGTGTGCCGCAGCCGGATCAGGCGGACCGGCTTCCGAGAAGGAATGTCTCCGGGAGGGAGCCGGCTTTCTGGTGGCTTGGTGTCCACGGCGGCGCAGGCGAGACGTCGCTTGCACGTCTGGACAAGAACACCAGGGCAGCCGACCATCACTGGCCGTTGACGGCAACCGGATCCGCTGTGGTCCTGGTGGCCCGTTCCAACATCCCGGGCCTGCGTGCAGCACGGCTCGCGGCAACTGAATGGGCGTCGGGTTCCCTTCCCGGGATCCGCGTCGCCGGCCTCGTGGTCATGGCCGACACTCCCGGCCGGCTCCCTAAAGAGATCCGCGACTTTTCCCGCGTCGTGGCCGGGGGAGTGCCCCACGTGTGGCATTTCCCCTGGGTGGACGGATGGCGCTACGGCCACGACCTTCCCCCCGAAGAACTTCCCAAAGAAGCCCGCACCGCCCTGGAGCAGGTGCACATCGCAGTAACCGCCACTGCCGGACTCCCGGCCAAGTAGAAAGAAGAAACTTAAATGTTGTTCTCCAAGGCCATGAAATGGTCAAGCTTTGCCATCACCGAGATACCGAACCCGGGCACCGGTGAAGCACCTCCCGGCTCTGAAGGGTTGCTGACAATCCTCAAATGGGTCGCATGGATCGTCTTCGGCCTGGCCGTCGCGGGCATCCTGATCACCGCCGGAACGATGATGATCAACAACCGACGCGGTGAAGGCGGCGAGCACGCCGGCCGCCTCGCCTGGGTCCTCGGCGGCTGCATCCTGGCAGCCTCCGCCGGCGGCGTCGTAGGCGCCCTGGTCTAAGGAGCTTCAGCCATGACTGAACCGACAGTGAACGAAGACCAGAACCCACTGACCAAACCTAAGTTCATCATCTCGGCCGTGGTCGTGGCGATCATTGTCGCGCTTGGGATCATCCTGGCCCTGCCCAAAGGCGGAGGAACCCCGACAGCCGAACCAAGCAATACCGGATCAACCACGGCCAGCGCGCAACCCACCGCAACGGCGGCCGCAAGCATATGTGGCCTGCCCTCCGGGGACCAGGCCAAACCTGCCACCACACCCGCTGACACCAAATGGGAATTGGTCGGCAAGATCGCCGCCCCAACATCACCTGCGGAATTCGGCCCGGGCAAAACGGAAGCCAACGGCCTCCGTTCCTGCTTCGCACACTCACCAACCGGGGCGCTATACGCCGGAGCGAATATCGTGATCCTCGCCAGCTCAGGCCACAACGACTTGGTTCTTCGGTACCTCACCGTTGACAGTCCAGAGCGCGACAAGTTGCTCGGATCTTCCTCACCTTCAAGTAGTTCTGGAGGTCCTTCATTCCAACTGGCTGGCTTCAAGCTGACGGACTACACGGCGGAGCGCGCCGTGATCGAGTACGGATTCAAGGTATCCAACGGAACCTTCGGCTCATTGCCCGTTGTCTTGCAATGGTCCGGCGGCGACTGGAAAGCTGTTCCTCCTGCTTCCGGTCAGCCTGAAGGAAAGCAATTGGCCGACCTGAGCGGGTTCATTCCCTGGGAGGGCGTCTAACTTGCGGCCAATGGACCAGAACGGGAAGCCCTGTGACTGGTGGAACTTTGGGTGCCAGGCCGGCGACTTCATCAGTGACAAGGCGAACGACTCAATCAAAGACATGGCTCAAGCAATTGCCGATGCCGTGGGAAACGTCATCAAAACGCTTGGTACGTTCTGGGTGAATGTGGGAACTCCCGACATAACCTCCGCCCCGGGTGGTTCCACAGCGAGTGACCCAGTGTTGTATTTGCAGAACAGTCTCTATTTTTGGACGGCTGCCCTTGCGGTGCTGTCAGTCCTTGTGGGGTCGGCAAAGATGGTGATCGAACGCCGGGGTGCACCCCTGCGCGATCTGGCGCGTTCGCTCGCGACCTTGATTGTTGTATCCGGCGCGGGCGTAGCCGCGGTGGGTCTGCTGACGGTCGCTGCGGATCAGTTCTCTGCCTGGATCATCAAGAACTCCACCGATGGAACGTCGTTCAACGAGAACATCACGGCCCTGCTCGCGCTTTCGGCCACCAGCCCGATCGGTTCGATCATGATCATCCTTCTGGGGCTGATCGCGATTCTGGCCTCCGTGATGCAGATCGTCCTGATGATCATCCGCGGCGGCCTGCTCGTCATCCTGACGGGCATCTTTCCCACGGCTGCGGCTTTTACCAACACCGAGGCCGGCAAGGGATGGTTCCAGAAGTGCACGGCATGGCTGATCGCCTTCATTCTCTACAAGCCCGCGGCTGCCATCGTCTACGCCACAGCTTTCCAACTGAGCGGCACCAGGATCTTCGGAAACGTTGGTGAGGGCAAGGACTTTGGCTCCGCGCTCCTGACAACGGTCACAGGGCTGGCGCTGATGGTCATTGCTTTGTTCGCCATGCCAGCGCTCATGCGGTTCGTTACCCCCATGGTGGGTGCCGTCGCTGGCGGCGGTGGGGCCATGGCGGCGGGAACAGTCGGTGCACTGGCATCCGGCGCTATCAGCATGGGCAGCGCCGGACGAGGCGGCGGCCCCTCCACCAGCGGGGCGGCCACAGCCCACAGCCCATCAAGCCAGACCCCCGGGTCGCAGGGCCCCTCGGGGACTGGAAGCCAAGGAACGGCAGGAACGTCCGGCACGGCTGCAAAAGCCGGCGCCCGGGGTTCGGGCGCCACGGGCGCGCAGCCCGGGGCTGGCCCGGGAGCATCTACCGGCGCGGGCAGTACTGCCTCAGGCAGTGGAGCTGCATCCAGTGGAGCGGCCGCCGGCGGTGCCGCCGCGGCAGCGGGTGCTGGTGGCGTCGCCGTGCTGGCCGCCCAGAAGGGCGTTGAAGCAGGCCAGGCCGCGTCCGGGGCGATCAAGAACATGAGCGACGAATCTACGGGAGGTGCCTGACAGTGGCAGCTATCGAAAACACCTACAGGGAACCGACCTACGGCAACTGGCGGCGCCCGCGAAAGGCAGGCATCGGCACGCTGGGCGGCCTTGCCACCGCCGGATTGTTTGTTGGCCTGATCATCACGGTGATCTGTCTCTTCGTCGGCGGCTGGCTCCCAGGGCTCGTCTCGCTGCTCATCCTTGGTGTGGTCCTGGCCGTCGTCTCGGTGACCGACAAGCACAACAAGTCCGTAGGGGAGCGGGTCTTCGCCCGGCTGGCGTTCCGCTCGGCACGGCGCAGGAAGGCCAACATCTACCGCTCCGGCCCGCTGGGGCTCACGCCGTGGGGCGAGTTCCAGCTGCCGGGAATCTCTGCCGGGTCCAAGCTGTACGAGTTCACGGACTCCTATGGCCGCCCGTTCGCGCTGATTCACCTTCCCTCCACCGCTCACTACACCGTTGTCTTCGGCACCCAGCCCGACGGTGCGTCACTGGTCGATCCTGAGCAGATTGATGCCTGGGTGGCGAACTGGGGCGGCTGGCTGGCGTCGCTGTCGAACGAACCGGCCGTTGTGGCCGCATCGGTCACGGTCGAAACCGCACCCGATTCCGGGGCCCGGCTCCGCAGGGAAGTTGAATCCAACATCCACGACGACGCCCCCGCCATCGCGAAAGCCATGCTCCGGGAAGCGCTGGAGACCTACCCGCAGGGATCGGCCACAATCCGGGCGTGGGTCGCGCTGACGTTCAGCGCCGCTGCCCGGGCAGGCGGCAAGCGGCGCACCGCCGACGAGATCGCACGGGATCTCGCCTCGCGGCTTCCCAGCCTGACCGAGCGCCTGGAATCCACCGGTGCCGGGGCATGCGCACCGTTGAACGCCCAGGAACTGTGCGAGCTCGTACGGGTCGCATACGACCCTGCAGCGGCGAGGCTCATTGACGAAGCCCACTACCAAGGCAGACCCGTGGACCTGGACTGGGGCGACGTCGGACCCTCGGCCCATCAGGCTGACTGGGACGGCTACCGCCACGATTCCGGGCACTCGGTGTCCTGGTCGATGACCGGGGCACCCCGCGGCCACATCCTCGCATCAGCGCTGGCCCGCCTGGTCGCCCCGCACGGGGAGATTGCCCGCAAGCGCGTCACCTTGCTGTACCGGCCGATCGAAGCCGGCCGCGCGGCCGCCATCGTCGAATCCGACCAGACCAACGCCCTCACCCGGGCCTCCTCAACGAACCGGCCCACCGCCCGCGCCCTCGTCGACGCACGTGCGGCGCAGGCCACCGCAGCCGAGGAAGCCAAGGGCGCCGGGCTGGTCAACTTCGGCATGGTCGTCACCGCCACCGTGCTGTCCTCCCGTGACCTCGATGACGCCGTGGCCGTGGTCGAGGGCAACCTGGGCCCCTCGGCACGTCTGCTGTTGCGCCGCGCGTACGGCTCCCAGGATTCTGCCTTTGCCGCATCCCTGCCGCTGGGCCTGGTCCTGCCCAAGCACTTGAAGGTCCCCGAAGAGATCCGCGAGGCCATGTGATGTTCGGCAGCAAGACCAAACACCACCGCACACAAGCCCCTGCCACCAAAAAGACCCCTGCCACGAAGCTCGCGGCCGCGGTCGCGCGCCGCCCGGGCCTGCGCGGCTGGCGCGGCCGCGGGCAGGGCGAAGCCGTCTACGTCACCGCCGCGGACGAATGGCGCGGCACCTCGGTCCAGGTCTGCGGTCTCTGGCCGTTCGTGGGAGGGTCCGGCACCCCGATCCTCGGGGTGCCGATCGGCGTGCACACCGACACCGGGGCGCCCTTCGGCGCCGATCCGATCAGCTGGTTCATGCACGGCATGATCAACAACCCCTCCATGTTTGTCCTCGGCCTGCCGCACTACGGCAAGTCCACCCTCGTGAGGCACATCGTCCTCGGTCTGGCAGGGCGCGGTATCAACCCGTTGATCCTCGGTGACCTGAAACCGGACTACGTTGACCTGATCGAAGCCCTCGGCGGGCAGGTCATCAGCCTGGGGCCCGGGCGCGGGCACCTGAACGTCCTGGACCCCGGCGAGGCCACCGGTGCCGCCGTCAGGCTGCTCGCCTTCGCCGAGGAACACCGGGCCAACGCCAACCGGGCCCTGAACGATCCAGATAGCGAGCAGGCCGCGGCCACTCAGCTGCTGGCTGCCGCTGTGAAGGCGGAGAAGCTGGCCGAACAGCTGATGGCCGACTCGCACAACCGGCGCCTGAACATGATCACGGCGCTGATCACCATCGTCCGTAACGCCAAGCCCAGCGCCCATGAGGAATCCCTGATCGACCGGGCGCTGCACATCCTGGACGAGCGCCTGGACCGGGTTCCCCTGATCGGGGATCTGATCGAGGTCATCAAAGACGCCCCCGACGAACTGCGGGCCATCGCCCTGGACCGTGGAGACATGAGCCGCTACCTCGACGCGACCGACCAGCTGCGCCAGTCGCTGTACTCCCTGGACGGGTCGGGCCGCTTCTCGGACATGTTCTCCCAGCCCACCGACCAGCCGATGGACCTGACCAAACCCGTGGTCTTCGACCTCTCCGGGATCTCCGACACCCAGCGCGACATCCAGGCGGCCTGCCTGCTGGCCTGCTGGTCAACCGGGTTCGCGACCGTCCAGGTGGCCCACACCCTGGCCGACGCCGGCCTGGAGCCGCGCCGTAACTACTTTGTCGTCATGGACGAACTCTGGCGGGCCCTGCGCTCCGGTGAAGGCATGGTGGACCGGGTCGACTCGCTGACCCGGTTGAACCGTACCGAGGGCGTGGGGCAGGCGATGATCACGCACACCATGAGTGACCTTGAAGCCCTGCCCACCGAATCCGAGCGGATGAAGGCCCGTGGCTTCGTCGAACGCTCCGGCATGGTCGTCTGCGGTGCCCTGCCTGGCGGCGAGATGGAGAAGCTGAACAAAGCCGTCACGCTCTCCCGGGCCGAGCAGGCCCGTCTCATCTCCTGGGCCGATCCCGGGTCGTGGACGGACATCGGCGGCTCGCGCAAGCGCGTCCGTCCCGGCCTGGGAAAGTTCCTCTTCAAAGTCGGCGGCCGGCCAGGAGTTCCCGTGGCCCTGAAGCTAACCATTGTCGAAAAATCGCTCCACGACACAAACAAACGCTGGAAGACAACCCACGGGGAAGGGGAAAACTGATGGGTGCACCAAACAGCGGCAAGCGATCCGGGCTCACCGCGGAGACGATCCTGCTCTGGATCTTCATCACCCTAGTGGTGCTGGGAGTCGGGTCGGTGACCGGCGCCGTGCATCTGGGGTCGATGCTGTCCAATGACGGCCAGAAACTCCCGGCGAACCCGTTTGAACTGGTCTTCGGCCTGATCTCACACAAGGTCACCTGGCCGGCGGCCGCCACCTGGGTCCTGGCCGGCTTCGGCGTCCTCATCATCGTCCTGGCCGTGCTCGTGGTCCGCGGGGTGCTGCGTCGACGGTCCAGACGTTCCCGCGTGGACGTCGCCGCCCAGCACATGGCCAAGGGCAAGGATCTGCGGGCACTGAGCCTGCGAGGGGCCACGGCGACCGCGGAGCGCCTGGGCGTCAAGGGATCGCCCGGTGTCCCGATCGGCAAAACGGTCCTGGGTGGGCAAATGGTCTACGGCTCCTGGGAAGACATGCACATGGACATCTGGGGGCCTCGGACCGGTAAAACGACATCCCGGGCCATCCCGGCCATCCTGGCCGCTCCGGGCGCTGCCCTGGTGACCTCAAACAAGCGGGACATCGTTGACGGCACGCGCGACGTCCGGGCCGCCGATGGGCCGGTATGGGTCTTCGATCCCCAGGCCGTCGCCCTCGAGGAACCCACCTGGTGGTGGAACCCCCTGTCCTACGTCACGGACGAAGTGCGGGCGGCCCGCCTGGCTGACCACTTCGCCGCCGGCTCCCGCGGCCCGGATGCCAAAACGGATGCCTATTTCGATCCTGCCGGCCAGGATCTCCTGGCCGGCCTCCTGCTCGCGGCGGCTCTCGACGGCCGGCCGATCACGCAGGTTCATACCTGGCTGACCAGGCCGGCGGACGACGAAGCGGTGGACATTCTCAAGACCCACGGATTCCTCCAGACCTCCAACGCTGTCGGCGGCGTCATCAACGCACCGGAGAAGCAGCGCGGCGGCGTCTACGGCACAGCGCTGCAAATGGCGTCGTGCCTCACCAACCGCCAGGTCGCCCGGTGGGTGACTCCGCAGGGCGAAAACGACGAGCGGCCTCAGTTCGATCCGGCAGAGTTCGTCCGGTCCAAGGGCACCCTGTACAGCCTCTCCAAGGAAGGCAAAGGCACCGCGGGCCCACTCGTGACGGCGCTGACCGTCGCGACCGTCGAAGCCGCAGAAGAACTCGCTGTCCATTCGCCCGGTGGCCGGCTGGCCACTCCGATGGTTGGTGTTCTGGACGAAGCGGCCAACGTCTGCCGCTGGCGGGAACTCCCCAACCTGTACAGCCACTACGGATCCCGAGGCATCGTCCTGATGACCATCCTCCAGTCCTGGTCCCAAGGCGTGGAAGTCTGGGGCCGCGACGGGATGCGCAAACTCTGGTCAGCCTCCAACATCAAGGTCTACGGCGGCGGCGTCGCCGAAGCCGAATTCCTGAACGAACTCGCCCAGCTCGTGGGGGAGTACCGCTACTCCAACACCACCCGCAGCCGCTCCAAACAGGGCACCTCCTACAGCCACGACGACGACCGCAAGGAACGCACCCTGGACGTCTCAGACCTCGCCGCGTTTCCTCGCGGCCGAGCCATCATGTTCGCCTCCGGCGCCCCCGCTGCGCTGCTGGAAACTGTGCCCTGGATGAGCGGCCCGCACGCCGAAGCGGTGCGGGCATCCATCGCCGCGCACGACCCCGCGAACAAGCCGACGCCAGCGGCCGGGAACCGGTGGATCGCTGCGGGTGCCTCTCATGAGTGAGGGCCTGGGGGAGTGGGACGACGAGCTGGAGGACCCCCCGGTCCCGACGGAGCCGGGCGAGGAGGACTCGGACGCTCCTGAGCTGTTCTACCCAACCGTCGCCGACTTCGTCAGCGGCAAGCTGGCCACCAGCTACCGACGGCAGCTCAACGTCCAGGGCGGTGTGACCTGGTGCCCGCAGTGGTGGAAACACGCCGAAGCGATCAGCCGCCTCGAAGCACTCTGGCGGGCATGGGAATTCCTGCGCCTGGACGGTACCACGGGGATGAGCGTCTGGTGGCGCGACCACGCAGACCACCACATGTCCGTTCTCCTCTCAACCGATGGGCCATTCAAGGGCTGCAACCCGGACGACGGTCACCGTGCCAAACTCGCTCCTCTACCCTGCGAGGAACCGCCCACAGGGCTGTTCTGAGGCGGATGTCGTTAAGCAACGCTCAAGGTGACCACCCGGGCTGTCCACAGTTGGGGTCAATCCGGGTTATCCACGGCTGGAATCGGGAGCCATTAGGAAAGCTCCCTCAGCAGCCGTAGCGGTGGATAACCCCTCAGGATTGTCCCCGGCTGGGGGCAAGCTACTGAGCGCCCAGACCGCGGCCAACCGCCACATAAGCCTCCTGCGCTCCACCGAAGACCCCATCAACTGATGCATCCGTCAGTGGCTATCGAGCAGCCAACACGCCAAAAGCTCTACAGTATGGTCCTTCCCAGAAAGCCGATTTAAACGGCTTGGCTTGTTCCGGTGTGGCGGAACCTATTTTCACGCTAGTGTCTGGCCCTCATGGGAAGATTGCTGCTGGCGGCGCCGCTGGAGACGCCGCCATTTACATCGAGGAGAGATTTTGGCGGATGAAGTTGGGGGGCACTTCACCCTGCTCGACGTTGGTTCCCGAAGCGGAAACTTTGGGGTAGTTCGCAAGGGTATTGATCGACGCGACGCATCATTTGTGGCTGTTAAGTTTGTTAATAGCCAGTCCGATGAGCTGAGCCTTAGGGTTTTTCGACGGGAAACAAAGACACTCGGGGAGCTCACTCACCCCAATATCGTGCCTTACCGAGGTTCGGGAATTGACGAGACGGGCAACTATTACATTGTTTTGGACTGGGTTGAACGCAACCTCGACGACGTTCTCAAGGAGACGGGTCCTTGGACCTCGTGGGACCGCCTTTATACCGAGCTCGCTTTGCCCCTAGTGGAAGCTTTGGCCTACACGCACCTAAAGCAGGTGGAGCACCGAGACATCAAGCCCAAAAACGTACTCATATCCTCCAGCGGAGTACCCATGCTGGCCGACTTCGGCATCGCCAAGATCCGCGGCGACGAGGAGGAAACCACCAATACCGTGGCGGACTGGCACTCCCGTCCCTACGCCCCGCCGGAGCTGAACGCCGACGCTCGGTATGTCCGCGACGTCTACTCTATTGGTGTTCTCCTACTGCAGTGCTTAAGCAGTAACCAGCTAACTTCCCTGGCGGACGTTGAGCACGCCGTACAGGGCGTCGATATACCGCCGGCGATTCGCAAGATCCTAAACGCTTGTATTGCCACGGATCCAAACGACCGTCCAAAGAATGCCAGTGATCTACTGGGCCTTTTGGCGACTGCACAGAAGCGCCGTGTGACCACGGCGGCTTCCAGCAAGTGCATCTGGTTAAGGATGCAGGGCAGCGCTGCCACCGCCCTTGCCGGGCATAGGGACAAGCGCCAAGAGGCACAAGCGATCGCTCAAGCTGACCTAGCCGGCGAGGTCTACGCGGCCTTCTTCTTGGACCGAGACTCCGGCGAGCAACAACGTGACTCCATCTTTCTAGTGGGTGAGACCTGGCGCTTTCACATCAAGCCAGATGGCGAGGGCGCGGTGTTAGTGTCCGCTAAAAAGCTTGAGTTCGACGAGCTGGAGCGTTTCCGGCGCCGAGCACTCCTGCTCTCCCGCCGGTATGAATGGTCTTTCTACCGGCCCACCAACCTCACTGGTGCCAGGGAGGCAGTCGGCGAACTGATCGACGCACTTGATGATTTTTACACTGAGCAAGCTGACAGCATCGCTGCCGGAGCGGTAGACCGTGAGGGCGATGACCTGTTCGATACCTGGCTTCGGGTCCTCAATGCCCGCGAAGAGCTTGCCCGGGGCGAAAAGAAACCGATCCCATACACCAAATGCAAAACTAGGGGACGCGAGGCGACTTTCACCCTCGTCGATCCGGTGGAACAAGATCTCGTTAACACTGAGTGGCGAGTTAAGGACCAGCACAGCGAACGACGCTTCGGCTGGGGTGAAGTCATTGACCATGACGGCGATAAGGTCGTCATCCTAGGCAATCGTTGGGGCAGCTTGCCCGATCGTGGGCAACTTATCCCGCATATCGGCCCGGACGAAATTGCTATTGGAAGGCAACGCGAGGCAGTTATTGCTGTTAAGAACGGAGCAGCTGCCCGTCCAGAGTTGCGGGACTTGTTGCTGCGCCCAGAGGGCGCCGAAGAACCCAGCCAAGCAGAGATTACTCACTGGAGCCGTGACCTTGATAGCAGCAAGCAACAGGCTGTGAGCAATGCGCTTGGCACCTCCGACCTATTCCTCGTCCAAGGTCCACCGGGCACGGGCAAAACAAGTTTTATTGCCGAACTTGTTGAGCAAACTCTGCTAGCGAAACCTGACGCCCGGATATTGATAGCCTCACAGACCAATGTCGCGGTGGACAATGCGTTGGAGAAGCTCGACGCAGGTGGTTTTTCCAATCTTGTCCGACTCGCCAGTGCAGACGTGACTCGAGTCAGCGACTCAGTGCGCCACCTGCTACTGGAAGCCCAAATGAAGCGATGGGCTCAGCTGGTCCGAAAGCGGGCAGAAGCACAGCTAGGGGCTCGCGCTGAGGCTGCCGGCATTCCCAGCGCCCACCTTCGTGCAGCCCTTGCGCTACAGCAACTCGCAGGCACCGTCAATGAAATCACCATGCTGCAGTCTCGGGCGCTCATCGACTCTCGGCAGGAGACCGAGGAAACGGAGCTGACAACAGCTCTGGGATCAAGCGAGTCGACGTCGTCCGCTCAAGAGCGAGTCGACGCGCTCATTGATTTGCGTGATGAGCTAATCGAGGAGGCCCAGACATTGTTGGCCAGTGATCTCACTCTCTCACGCAACATGACAAGTCAGGATGCGCTCAACGCCGTCGAACTTCTTGTTGGTGACGGTGATGCTGAGCGGGCGCTCCTGGCCCGCCTACGGCTTCAAGGCCAGTGGCTGCAACGCATAGCATCTGACGAACGCCTCGCCACAACCTTCCTCGACCAAACCAGCGTTATTGCAGGCACATGCACAGGTTTTCTACGCCATCCGGCCGTTCGACACCTCGATATTGACCTATGCATCGTTGATGAAGCCTCGCGCGCCACCCTGACCGAAGCCCTTGTGCCTGTATCTCGAGCTAACCGTTGGGTTTTCGTCGGGGACACGAAGCAGCTACCGCCGACCGATGAAGAACTGCTTCGGAGCCAAGAGCTCCTGAATGAGCAACAACTCGCAGAGGAGGACATCAAGGAGACCCTCTTCCAGCGGTTGGCGGATAAGCTGCCCGCTCATTCTCAGATGATGCTAAGTCAGCAATACCGCATGATTCGCCCCATTGGTGATCTCATCTCATCCTGCTTCTACGATGAAAAGCTCAGGTCAACTCGTGAGGATGGGCTGGACGGTTACGAACTCGGCTATGGCAAGCCGGTCATGTGGGTAGACACCTCAGGCTTGGGAGATTCACGGCGAGAGTCAGCACCTCAAGGTAAAGCGACGAGCTATGCCAACCGCACTGAGGTGCGGGTACTGATTGATCGCTTGAGAATCCTCAACAAGGCAATTGACCATCAAGTCGTCAAGCTTCCCCAAGAGGGCAAACCCCTGGAGGTGCTCGTTATTGCGCCTTACGTCAGCCAAGTCACCGAGTTGAAGGTGCAAGTTGCTCCAATATTGAGTCGTCTCACTCATCTAAACGTCACCATCATGTCGGTCGATGCTGTGCAAGGACGTGAATCCGATGTCGCGTTGCTGTCAGTCACCCGCAGTAATGCGGGCGGGCACCTAGGGTTCTTAGGTGCTGAATATTGGCGCCGTATCAATGTGGCCCTATCACGGGCAAGATTCGGCTTGACGATAGTCGGGGACGCCGGATTCATCAAAGGAACCACCGGCGCACTGCGCCAAGTCCTCACATATATAGAGATGAACCACGAGGATTGCGAAATCAGAATGGCTGAACGATGACCATCACTGCTTCCGAACAGATCCGCCGCCGCTTTGGTAATCAGCGCCCGGGTCTTGAGCTACTTGGACTCGTCGAGGCCGCCCTGCCAGTGACGGTACTTCGTCTCGATGTACTCGCCCAGGAGCGCAAGCAACTTCCGTTGTTGGACGAATTCATCATCCGCTTCATCCATGAAGGCGTCGAGGATATCGACGAGCTGGCCGAACTGCTCGGACTTGAACGGGAACAAGTTCTCAATGCGACCGCTGAGCAAGTGAGCGAAGGCAACATTCGGCGCTCGTCTGGTCGGCTGGCGCTGACTGCCCAAGGTTTGGAGACTGCACGAAGCCTAGCGGCCATTCAACCGGTGCTCCGGCAGTTGCCTGTCCCATTTGATCGCGTGACGTGGAGCATCGAGAACTATCCGCAGATCACCTTGGTGCGTAAGAAGGAAGCCGAGGACCTCGGCTACCTCCTGCTGCCTGCCAAGAAACACTCTCGGGTGACATTGGCGGATCTGACCGTCGAACGGTTCAACCAGATCTTTCGTAGTCGCGATGACCGCAATCGGCTTATCGAGATCATCAGACTCCGGAAAATTGCCTCCCAAAATCAGTTTCTCTACCTCCCTGTCAAACTTCTCGTCTACGGCAATCCTGAGTCAGGGGAAGTAGAACTGGCCCTTTGTATCGATAATGAGCTCCAGGCTGCGCATGGTCTGGAGCTGGCAGCCATGGATGCGGTGGCTAAGCTCGGCATCCAGGTCGGCCACGCCGAGCCTCGCCCAAGACTTGAACCCGCGCTAGAAAAGCTGCGTGTGTCAGCCGAACAAGTCGAAGTCTTGGCCCACTTGAGTGACACTTCGCCCCCCAAGGTCGAGAGCGCAGAACTGTCTAGCGCTGAAGCGGCTCCGAAGGTGTCCGAAATGCCAGTCCGCAGTGTGAGCGTCTTCGAGCACCCCGATCATTTGACCGCGGCCCTAGAGTCCGCCAAAAAACGACTTCTGATCATCTCGCCGTGGGTAAAAGGTGGCGTTGTAAACACCGACTTTGCCGCCAAACTTGAGCGTCGCCTTCGAGCTGGAGTTGAGGTCTACATCGGTCATGGAATCGGTCCGGATGATCGCGACTCAGACGATTGGGCGCTGCGGAAACTGCATAATCTGTCGAAACGCTACCCCGGCAAATTCCATTTCGTACGGCTAAAGAACACCCACGCCAAGATCCTTGTCTATGACGGCATATGGATCAATACCAGCTTCAACTGGCTGTCCTTCAAGGGCGATCCGGACCGCACCTTTCGAATGGAAGAAGGCACCCTTGTTCAAATTCCTAGCGAAGTCGACAAGGCATACAAACAATACGTGACGATTCTGCAGCAAGACGCCAAGTAATCACGGGCCAGGACGGAACTCAAAAAGGAGGAGCCTGCCAGAAAGGGTTTCGTTTACCGGAAACTACAACGTCGCGCGCGCAATCTCATCCGAGGTGCCGACTGTCAGGTTTGAATCTTAGACTGTCCGCCGAAAGTGTACACGAGCGGCCTTCTGGACCCTATTCTGACGCTCTTTTCCTTGTTGGCTGACGTCAGGTTGGGGTGTAGCCCATGTCATTTTCGGAGCCAAATAAAACGACGATATGGGTGTCGGGTGTCAGGAAGCTGTGGACCTGTTTGCCGAAGGTCCCGGTGAAAGCTTCCTTGGCTGAGGTAGCCGCTGCCGTTCTCCGCCGCGTTAACAATTTTGATGTTCTTTCTGAAGCTGTGTTCTCGGACCAGTTTGGAGACATGCGGGAACAGGAGCGATAGCGGGGCGGTCGTGTAGCTGAGGGCGGCGAATCAAAGGCAATGTTTGAGGTCCTGTCGCTGCAGCAGCTCGGCGGGGGCCCCTTTGAGGCGAAGCGCTCCGACTCTTCGACAGCCATGAAGGCGTGTGCATCAGGACCGCGATGCTAGAACGGTCCTTTGGGGGCGCGAGTCGCGGTTTAGTTTTCGCGCTGCTCGAACTCCGTATCAAGCTCATAGTGGCGGAACTCGGTTTCGGGGTTAGACTCGCCACCGGTCACGATTTCGTGGTCTAGTTGGCGTTGGACCTGGCTGTCGAGAACCTGCAGTTTCTCGTCTTTGAGTGTTCCAAGATCCTCCGGAAACGGCTCGGCCGGGGTGATCCGCAGATTGTCTGACATGGGCTTCCCTTCGCAGCTAGCGGCACTCCAGCTGATCGGACACCCGCAACGAGAGTATTTTAGCCGGGTTCGCTCAGGCGCGGTCCTGAGCTTGAGCATGAATCGTCCCGGGTTTGATGCCGCTATCTTCAGTGGAAAAGATAGCGGCATCAAACCCGGAACGGTTCAGAGATACGTTTTTGGTCGGGCTAGAGACCGGGGTTTAGGGATCGAAGGGTGTCTTTGGTGCCGTGGTCATGGAGCCTGGTCAGTGCATCGGAGTAGGCGCTGACAAATCGTTGATCGTCGATGAGGTCTCCGAAGACTTCGCGGTTCGAGATGAAGGACAGCGGGTCCTGGCGTTGCCGGGCGGCGGCGGCCATCAGGGCGTCTTTCAGGCGGTCGACCACGTCGATGGGGTTGCCCTGTTCGTCGATGCCTTCGTCGTATCGTGCCCAGCTGGCTACGATGGCTGTGGAGCGATGGATTTCGCCGTTGTTGGCCAGATTGATGCGGATTACCGGCAGGAGCCACTTGGGAATACGGTCTGAGCTTTCAGCGCAGAGCCTGGCCAGGGTGTCACGGACGTATTCATTGGAGAAACGTTCGATGAGAGTGTGCTTGTAGGCGTCGAGGTCGATCCCCGGGACCGGGTGCAGGGTCGGCGTGGCTTCCTTGTCCATGTAGTCGAGCAGGAACTGGGAGAACAATGGGTCCTGAGCGACTTCATGGGCGTAGCGGTAGCCGGCGAGGTAGCCGAAATAGCACATGCCTTGGTGGCTGGCGTTGAGCAGGCGCAGCTTCATGAGCTCATAGGGTTCCACGTCTTCCACCAGTTGGACGCCGACGTCTTCGAAGGGCGGCCGGCCGAGGTTGAAATGGTCTTCGAGCACCCATTGTTCGAAGGGCTCACAAACCACGGGCCACGCGTCTTTCACCCCGAAGTCGTCCTCGATGGCGGCTCGGTCCTCGTCGGTGGTTACGGGGGTGATACGGTCGACCATGCTGTTGGGGAAAGGCACGTTTTTCTTGATCCACCCGCCAAGCTCGGCGTCTTTGAGGGATGCGAAGGCGGTAAACATTTTCCGTGCGACGTCGCCGTTGCCCTGGATGTTGTCACAGGACATTACCGTGAATGGTTCCAGACCCCGTTCGCGCCGCCGGGCGAGGGCCTCGGTGACCAGCCCGAAGGTTGTTCGCGGTGCGGCTCCGGGTTGGAGGTCGTGGATGACGTCCGGGTTCTCGGTGTTGAATTCCCCGGTGACGTGGTGGAAGTTGTAGCCGCCCTCTGTCACGGTGAGCGAAACGATGCGGATGGTGTCGGAGGCCATTTTTTCGATGACAGCCTCGGGGTCGTCGGGGGCGAAAAGGTATTCAATGATCGAGCCGATGACCCGCGCCTCCCGGGTGCCGTCCGGGTTTTTTACCACGAGGGTGTAGAGGCAGTCCTGGGCGGCCATTACCTGCTTCATACGGGCGTCTCCCGGCAGTACGCCGACGCCGCAGATCGCCCAGTCAAGTGCGCGGCCGGCGTTCATCAAGCGGTCCAGATACATGGCCTGGTGTGCGCGGTGGAAGCCCCCGACACCGAAATGGACAATTCCCGCCGTCAAAGCTGAGCGGTCATAAGAGGGTTTTCCCACAGCAGCGGGCAGTTCCGGGAGAGTTGAGCTGGTGAGTGAATGCATGTGTTTAGCCTTTCAGAATGTGATGGTCGACTGACGGGGAGCCCCGATCCATGGCGGGCGGTTCTCTTTCACGGAACCAGCCAATGCTCCGTGCCTTGCCGGGGTGGGCAGGAAGTGCGGTGAACGTGTCAGGGATGGAGCAGCGGCGTCGTTTCGCTGAACGCAAGACGAACGGACTTCAGGTGAGTGGCATTTGCTGTCGTCTTGGCTTGTCCAAGGGGTCAGGCCCACGGGATGATCCGGTCTGCTGCGTGACGGGTGGATTCGATCAGCCGGGCGTTGGTTTCGTCGGATCCGGCCGCCCATTCTTGCGCTCCGGGGCGGTCTTTGCCGAAGAGGATGTGCCTGTCCACGAGCCGGGAAAGGCGTAGGTGCCGGGGTGTATCCAGGAACCACACCTCATCCAGCTGCGCCCGGACCTGCGGCCACGGGGGCAGTTCAGCGAGGAGGTAGTTGCCCTCGGTGATGACGAGCGGCACGGCTGCGGGCACTTCAATGGACGCGGCCACAGGTTCGTCGATGGTGCGCCGGAAATCGGGCGCATAGACTACCGGTTCGTCGGCTCGTGAAAGGCGCTGCAGCAGGGAGAGGTATCCTCCGACGTCGAACGTGTCGATGGCGCCTTTGCGTTCCCGGAGTGGGGTGCCGTCGATGATGGCGTTACCCAGGTGGAAGCCGTCCATTGGCACCACGACAGCGGACCCGGCTGGTAGATGTTTCTGCAGGCAGGCGGAGAAGGTGGACTTACCCGATCCGGGGGCTCCCACGATACCGAGCAGCATTCTGTTCCCGTCCGCGAGGCGGAGCCGGAGCTCCGCCACGGCCCGTTCCATCTCCGGTGACTTGAGGGCGTCAATCCCTGGGAACGCAGTCCCCGGCTGCCCGGCATTCGTCAGGCCCATCAGCGTCCCGGGTAGACGACGGCTTTGAGCTGGCCGGGCTGCTTGCCGGCCTTGAGTGCCTGTTCTGCGTCGGCGAGGGGGAACTTTCCGGTGACCAGGACGTCCAGGTCCACCTTGCCGTCGGCGATGAGCTGGATGGCCAGGGGCCAGGTGTTGGTGTAGCGGAAGACGCCGGAGAGCCAGATTTCGCGGTTCTGGATGTAGGAGACGGGAAGCTCGACGTCGTCGGCCCCCAGCCCGACCAGGATGACCCTGCCGGCGGGGGCGACGGCTTTGATTCCTGAACGGACCGCCTGCGGTGCGCCGGAGGCGTCGATGAAGGCGTCGACGTCGAGCCCTTCGGCGCTGTCCGTCTTCGCGTTCAGGGCGTGGGTGGCCCCGTGTTCCAGGGCGAAGGCCAGCCGGTCCTCGGCGATGTCGCTGATGTAGATCTCGGTGGCGCCGAAGGCGCGGGCCGCTTGGGCCGCGATGATGCCGATGGGGCCGGCGCCGGCGATCAGCACCCGGCTGCCGGGCCGGATTCCCGCGCGTTCACACGCCCACAGGCCCACAGAGAGCGGTTCGATCAGGGCGGCCGCCTCGTCGCTGACGCTGTCCGGGATGTCGTAGGCGAAGTCGGACTGGATGGTCACGTACTCGGCGAACGCGCCGTCGATCGGCGGGGTGGCGTAGAACTCGATGTCCGGGCACAGGTTGTACCGGCCGGCCTTGCACTGCTTGCACGTGCGGCAGGGGCGTTGGGGTTCGACGGCGACCCGGTTGCCGATGCGGGCGGGGTCGACGTCGCTGCCGACGGCGGCGATCCGGCCGGAGAGTTCGTGGCCCAGGATCAGCGGGTGGTCCACCACGTAGGGGCCGATGCGGCCGTGCTCGTAGTAGTGGACGTCGCTGCCGCAGACGCCCACGGCGGCGACCTGCACCAGGACCTGGTCCGCGTCGAGCTGCGGGAGCGGCAGGGTTTCCATGGACATGTCGCCCTGGCTCTTGAGGATGTTGGCGCGCATGGTGGCGGGCAGTCCGGAGTCGGCGGCAGGTGATTGTGTGGTTGTTGCGGTCATCGGGGAAATCCTTTCGAATGCGGCTTCGCAGGTTACTTGACGGCGCCCAGGGAGAGGCCCTGGACGAGTTTGTCCTGGGCCGCAAAGCCTGCGAACAGCACTGGCAGGGAAATGACGACGGCGGCCGCGCAGACCTTGGCGAGGAAGAGGCCTTGGCTGGAGACGAACCCGGTCAGGAAGACCGGTGCGGTACCTGCCATGACGCCGGTCAGGACGCGGGCAAGGAGCAGTTCGTTCCAGCTGAAGATGAAGCAGATAAGGGCGGTGGCGGCGATGCCGGGCATCGCTACGGGTGCGATGACCTTGCGCAGGGTCAAGAGCAGGGAGGCGCCGTCGATCTGGGCCGCTTCCAGCATTTCCACCGGAACCTCGGCGAGGAAGGAGCGCATCATCCATACCGCGATAGGCAGGTTCATGGAGGTGTACATCAGGACCAGGAACCAGATGTTGTCCAGGGCGCCCACCGTCTTTGCGAAGAGGAACAGGGGCAGGATCGCGGCTACCACCGGCATCATCTTGGTGGACAGAAAGAAGAACATGACGTCGGTCCACTTCTTCACCGGCCGGATGGACAGGGCGTAGGCGGCAGGGACGGCCAGGACCAGGACCAAAACGGTGGAGAGGATGGAGGAGGTGGCGGAGTTGATGAGCGGAGGCCATGGGCTGACCCCGGAGCTGGCGCCGAAGAATTCGCCGTAGGCGTCAAGGGTCAGGTTCGCGGCGATGGATGGCGGGTTGGTGGCCGCGTCCGTTTCTGAGTGGAAGGACGTCAGGATCATCCACAGGACCGGTGTCGCGAAGAGCAGGGCGAGGAGCCAGGCCGCGAGCCCGGCTGCGGTGTTGTTGCGGGTGGGGTCCATCCGCGACTTGCCGCGTCGGCGTGAACCGGCCTTGAGGGCGGTGGTGTCGGGGGCTGAGCGGCGGGGTGCGGCGGGTGTGAGGGTGCTCATCGTGCTGCCTCCTTCTTGAAGAGCGAAAAGACGGTGCGGAGTGCGAAGGTGGCCACGATGATGGTGCCGATGACCACCACGACGCCGGCGGCAGACGCCAGGCCGTATTCGTTGGCGAAGTAGAACGTCTGGTAAATGGCGTAGGGCAGGTTTGCGGTGCCCAGGCCACCGGAGGTCAGGGTGAAGACCGCGTCGAAGTTCTGCACAATGTAGATCGCGCCGAGCAGGCCGCCCAGTTCCAGGTACTGGCGAAGGTGCGGCAGGGTCAGGTGCCGGAAGATCGCCCAAGGCGCGGCGCCGTCCATCTGGGCTGCTTCCACCGTGTCCATGGGCCGGGACTGCAGGCCGGCGAGCAGGATGAGCATCATGAACGGTGTCCACTGCCAGACCAAGGAGAGGACGACGGCGGCCAGCGGCGCCTGGGAGAGCAGGTCCGGCTGGGGCGGGGTGTTGCTGCCGAAGAGGGACCAGATCCAGGTCAGGGTGCCGTTGATTAGCCCGTAGGTGGGGTTCAGCAGCGCGTGCTTCCAGATCAGGGCTGCGGCAACGGGGACCACGAGGAACGGGGCAATCAGCAGGGTTCGGGCCAGGCCGCGGCCGATGAATTTTTTGTCCAGCAGCAGCGCGAGGCCCAGCCCGATGAGCAGGCTGGCCAGGACCACGGAAACGGTCAGGATGATGGTGGTGAAAATGGCCTGGCGCAGGTCCGGATCGGTGAGGACCTGGACGTAGTTGGAGAAGCCCGCGAATCCAGTCTCGTCCGGGCGCAGGCTGTTCCAGTTCAGGAACGAGATGATCAGGGTCACCACGAAGGGCAGCTGGGTGACGATGATGAGGAAGATCAGGGCCGGCAGCAGGGGCGCACGCCGGGCCCAGGCCAGGGCACGTTCGCGGGACCTGGCGTTTTTGGAAGGTTTGGGGGCGCTGCGCCCGGTGCGGGGAATGCGCGCTGTTGCAGTCGTCATGATGGGTCTCCTGCGGTTCAGGGGCCCGCCGGGGAGGCGGGCCCCTGAACCGGTTGGTGGGGTGTTACTTGGTTTTGTACTTGTCGCCGACTTTTTGGGCAGCGTCCTGGCCCTTGGCCAGCGCATCAGCTACGGAGCCTTGGCCTGCGATGGCCGAACTTATGCCCTGAGAGACCGTGGTGCCCAGGTCGGCGAACTCGGGGATGCCGACGAACTGAACGCCGATGGCCGGCCGCGGCTGGACGCCCGGGTTCTTCGGATCCGCGTTTTCAATCGCGGTCCGTTCGGCCTGGAAGAACGGAGCGGACTTCTGGAA
The DNA here is from genome assembly GCF_021800405.1 of Arthrobacter sp. FW306-07-I. Taxonomy (NCBI): domain Bacteria; kingdom Bacillati; phylum Actinomycetota; class Actinomycetes; order Micrococcales; family Micrococcaceae; genus Arthrobacter; species Arthrobacter sp. FW306-07-I. The sequence goes on from NZ_CP084551.1 coordinate 89,308, forward strand.
ATCCGCGTTCTCGTAGGTGGAGATGCGCTTACCCGAGGGGACCTTGGCCCAGCCGAGCTTGGACGCTACGAGTTCTTCGTACTTCTTCGAGCTGGCCCAGGCGATGAACTTGCTCGCGGCGTCCTGCTTCTTGGATGCTGCCTGCACGCCCCAGGACCAGGTCCAGAGCCAGCCGGAGGACTTGGTTTCCTTCACGGGAGCCTGGACGTAGCCGATCTTTCCCTTCACCGGGGAGTTGTCCGCCTCGAGGGAACCGGCGGCGGAGGTGGCGTCGTACCACATGGCGGTTTTGCTCTGGGTCATGTTGTTCAGGCATTCGGTGAATCCGGCCTGGGCGGCGCCTGCTTCACCGTGCTGCTTCACGAGGTCAACGTAGAACTGGGTGGCAGCGGTGAATTCGGGTGCGTTGACTTTGGCGTTCCAGTCCTTGTCGAACCAGGTGCCCCCGAAGGTGTTCACTACGGTGGTCAGTGGGGCGAAGAGCTGGCCCCAGCCGGGCTGGCCGCGCAGGCAGATACCCTTCATCCCCGGAGCCGCACCGTCAGCTTTTGCCGCGAGGTCGGCGACCTGGTCCCAGGTGGGGTTCGCCGGCATGGTCAGGCCCTTGGCGTCAAAGATGTCCTTGCGGTACATCAGGAAGGAGGACTCGCCGTAGAACGGTTCGCCGTACAGCTTGCCGTCTTTGCCGGTCAGGGACGCGGTGTAAGCCGGCAGAATGTCTGACTGGTTGAACGCGGCATCCTTCGCCACGTTATCCAACGGGGCCAGCCACTTGTTGGCGGAGTAGAACGGGATCTCGTAGTTGGACAGGGACGCCACGTCGTACTGCCCGGCCTGGCTGGAGAACTCCTGGCTGATCTTCGCCCGGACATCGTTCTCCGGCAGGACCGTGTAGTTGACCTTGATCCCGGTGTCCTTGGTGAAGTTATCCGCCGTGAGCTTCTGCAGGTCCTCCATCTGAGGGTTGTTCACCATCAGGACATTGATGCTGTTCTGGTCTCCGGCCGTGCTTCCGCCGCCGGCACCCGAACAAGCAGACAAAGCCAGAGTAAAAGTAATAGCGCCGGCCGCGACTGCGGCCAAACGGGACTTGGGTCGCATTAGGACTCCTTTGTTCTTATGAGGTCGGGATACCGCTGTGCGTCTGCTTCCCTGGATGTTCGGAGCCGCCACTGATACCGGCCGCACGACTTCATCCTGCAGAGAAAGACCCGGAGTTCCCTCCAGGACCTTTCATTGCACTCACACGCACTCGGCAACTGGCGCCTCTGTGTGGATTCCAAGCCCCGGATGTCGGGGCATCACTGCCCACTCAATACGCACATCTGAGCGGCTCGGAATCGCTCATGTGTTAAGTGACTCTAGTCATATATACTCATGTGAGCAAGAGGCTGCTGCTCACATGGTGAAGGAGGTGCCCAGATGCCCGAACAATCCCATGAGGAGCTTTTGGCGTGTATCGGGCGGGAGTACTACCTGGAGAACCGTTCAAAGGTCGAAATTGCGGCCGGCCATGCCCTCTCCCGCTTCCAGGTCGCCCGGCTTCTCAATGAAGCTGTGGAAAGCGGCATCGTGGAGATCAAGGTGCGTTTCCCCTCCCATCTCTCCAGTGCGGATCTGGGGCGCCTGGAGTCCTCGCTAGGCATAGGCCAAGTGATCGTCGCTGATACCACAGGCGGGGAAATCCAGGCCCGCGGTGTCCTGGCGAAGGTCGCTGCCTCGGAAATTTCCCGTCAGGCGCCGGACGGCGGGATCCTGGGCATCTCCTGGTCCCGCACCCTGGATGTGGCCTCCCGGCTGGTCAAGGAGCTTCCCCGCTGCGATATTGTCCAGCTCGCTGGTGCCCTCCCGGCCGAGGCAGACAGCAATCCCCTGGAACTGATTCAGCGGCTTGGGCATTTGAGCGGCGGTCTCACTTGGCCGTTGTGGTCGCCCTTGGTCGTTGAGGATCCGAGGACGGCATCGGGACTGCGCCGCCAACCGGAGATCGCCGGGGCCTTGGCCAAGGCTGACTCCCTTGACCTGGCCGTCGTGGCAATCGGCGCCTGGAAGGCCGGCAGCTCCACGGTATGGGAGAGGGCAGACCCGGCAGTGCGCGAGGAAGCGGTGCTGGCCGGGGCCATAGCGGAATGTTCGGGACGGCTGCTTAACTCAGCGGGTGCCCCGGTCGAATCCGGGCTGAACGAGCGCATCATAGCCGTCACTATCAAGCAACTGCAGCGCACCCCCCAGGTGATAGCCATCGCCCAGGGGGAAGCCAGGGCGGAGGCAGTGCGTGCCGTGGCCAGGGCCGGCTTTGTCACCACGTTGATCATTGATGAGCCGCTGGCCAAAGCCCTCAATGACATGAGAGATGAGGAGAAAAACCAATGAGCACGGTCATCGGAGTGGATTCCTCCACCCAGTCCTGCAAAGTTCTCGCCGTGGATGCACAGAGCGGAGACGTCATCTCTTCGGCAGCGGCCCCGCACCCCGACCGCACATCGGTGCACCCCCTAGTCTGGACATCCGCCCTGCGTGAATCGTGGCAGGCAGCCGGCGCGGACCGTCTGGGTGGTTCCGTTGCTGCCGTCAGTGTTGCCGCCCAGCAGCATGGAATGGTCGCCCTCGACAGTTCCAGAACACCCGTGTATGAGGCTCTGCTGTGGAATGACACCCGCAGCGCTGAAGACGCGGAGCGGCTCCGGGAAGAACTGGGACCCGAAAGGTGGGTCGACGCCGTCAACCTTGTCCCTGTCGCTTCGTTCACCATCACCAAACTGGCATGGCTGGCACGTAACGAACCGGACGCTGCGAATCGGATCGCACAAGTAGTGCTGCCTCATGACTGGCTCAACGGCGCTCTGGGCGGCGAGTTCACCACCGACCGAAGCGACGCCTCGGGCACCGGCTACTATTCCGCCGTGACCAGCACCTACCGAACCGACCTGCTGGAACGCTTCTTCGGACGCGTTCCTCAGCTTCCACGGGTAGTGCCCTCTGACGAACCGGCCGGAAGCGTGCAAAGTGGGTGGGGAATTGACGGGGCGCTCCTGGGAGCAGGTGCAGGTGATAACGCCGCAGCAGCCCTGGGACTGGGCGTCCGGCCCGGCGAAATCGTCGTCTCGATCGGAACCTCCGGAACCGTCTTCACCACAACACCATCCGCCGTCCCGGATCCGACCGGGGCGGTCGCCGGCTTCGCGGACGCCACGGGCAACCAGTTACCCCTCCTGGCCATGCTCAATTCCGCCCGGGTCATGACCGCGACCGCCTCAATGCTTGACATAGACCTGTCGGCACTTGATTCCCTCGCAATGGCCGCCGACCCGGACGCAGGAGGGCTGACATTCCTTCCGTATCTGGACGGGGAGCGGAGCCCCAACCTTCCCCACGCGACCGGATCCCTGACCGGACTGCGCAGAAGCAACATGACCCCGCAGAACCTCGCCCGCGCCTCCGTTCTGGGTGTACTCAATTCACTGGCCGACGCCATCGACATTCTTAAACAGTCCGGTGTGGCGCCGGATAAAGTGCTGCTGATCGGCGGAGGATCGAAGTCCAGGGCACTGCGCCAGGCCGCAGCCAGCATTTTCGGGATGCCCGTCGAGATCCCGACAACCAAAGAATACGTGGCGCTAGGGGCTGCTAGACAAGCGGCATGGGCCGCCTCCGGAAGCCTTCCCGACTGGCACCGAAGCGTTGAAGCGGCCTACGAACCCGACGGACACTGGGGCTCCGAGGCCCGGGGACGCTACATCGAGACACGCAAAAACGTCTACGGACTCTGAGCTACTTCTGAGTTCGATCTATAGAAGCTGCTCCCTGGAGCTGGCATGGAGACCATCGCCGGTTTTGGCGGGAGCAAGGATCGGGGCGCGTTGTACACAAGGGGGGACAGCCTATGAGCTGTGCAGAGGGCTCCACGTGCCCGCCAGCGTGCACAACCGGCCCAACCTCGGCTTCAGGGACATTTCATCTTTGGATCCGGTCCTCCTTGGAGGAGCCGACGAGGCGCTGCCGCACCTGTGGGAAGGCGTGGTGGGTCAGGAGAGTCGCCGGAACTGGCCGGGCTTCACATGTAGGAGGATGGGCAGCCCCAACTGAACGGGTGAGTCACCGATGGGTTGGTCGAGCAGTTCGTTGATCGATCTCTGCCCTTCCAGTTCCCCGGACTTGGTCCTTTCCATATCTTTCACCCTAGACGGCTGGGGCTGCCGTGGGACCTGAACCGCGCGGCCGGCCCAACCGCTGGCGTTCTCTGCCCGGAAAGCCCAGATCATTGAGGCAAGGACGGCGTTCGGAACTGGTTGCGGCGCGCTCTACCAGTTCTGCAGCCTGTTCCGACGTACCTGTTCCGACATATGGGTGTTCCGGTCCCTTGTAGGCGCAGCGCTCCGTGGCCAGGGGGATCCCTTCCCTCCGGTGTTCTTTGATGAGGGAACGTTCGAATTCTGCGATGACGCCTATACGGAAAGCATGACGTTAGGCCCTGGGGGAGTACCCACCCGTAAGTGGAGCGGGGGTGGGCCGGGGGCACCTGTCACGAGCGGGCGTCGAGGTAGTGCAGAATCGCCCGGGCCGTTTCCTCCGGAGCGCTGAGGTGGGGGCAGTGGCCGGTGGCATGGAGTTGCGTCAGGGTGCTGTGTTGCACATTCTTGTGCAGGTAGGCGCCCACTTCCGGCGGGGCAAGCCGATCGTCCGAGCACTGCAGAATCAGGCAGTTGGTGCGCACCTTTTTCAGTTCAGGGCGGGAGTCGGAAAAGAAGGTTACCCCGGCGAAGTGCCGTGCGATGGACGGATCTGTCCGGCAGAAGCTCACCCGCAGGTCCTCCGCTAATTCCGGCTCCTGCTGGTTGCCCATCACCATGGGCGCTACGGCCGCGGCCCAGGCGAAATAGTTGCTGTCTAGAGATGCCAGCAGGCCCTCGATGTCTTCCCGCGAAAATCCGCCCACGTAGCCGTCGTAGGGGTCATCCGTATGACGGGGTGAAGGGGCAAGCAGGACCAGGTGGGAGAAACGGTCCGGGTCCTGCACTGCCGCGATCATGGCAATCATCGTGCTGACACTATGGCCCACCAGGATGACGTTCTCAAGGCCGAGAGCGGCGCAAATCTCCAGCAGGTCCGACGCGTACCCGTCCAGGGTTCCGTACTTCTCCCAGTCATAGGCACTGATGTCCGAGTGCCCTGCACCAACATGGTCAAAAAGCACCAGCCGGTAATCATCAACGAAATAGGGCAGTAGCTTCCGCCACATCGCCTGATCGCAGCCAAAACCGTGGGCAAACATCATCACAGGCCCATCATCCCGGCCGAACATGGTGACATTGTTCCGGCCGATTACCGCAGCAGCTGCTTCGATCACGTTCACGTTCTCACTGACCCTCGCTAATTGGCGTCCTGCCCCAGACTATCCACGGGAAATAGAGAATCCCAGGGATCCTTCCACTATGGCCTTTAAGGTGACGTCGATTCAGCCCGTTACATGCCCAAGGCTCCGTCAACGTGCTTAGGCTCAGACAAGCTGACCGTGGTGACTCTATTCCGTCCACAGCTGGGGTCAAGTGGGGTTAGCCACGGCTGGAGGTCGGGAGCCGTTGGGGTAGCTCCCATTGCAGCAGTAGCCCCGGGTGTGGGCGCAGGCGGGACCAAGCCTTTCAGTGGCCCCGGATCCAAGTTCCTCTTTCTGGACCCAAGTCAAGACGCCCGGTGCCAGGTTTGGGTGTGCCCTATTCGGGCGGTGTGAGCTGTCATCCAGATCTCTACTTTCAGTAGACCATCTTTTTAAGAGGGCCTGCTGTCCGAGATCTCCACGGCAGCTCAAGAGAGTTGCTGCGGCGATCTCAGACAGCGGAATTAGTGGATTCTTCTACGCTGCCAAGGCTGGTTGTTGATAACCCAGATGACCAACGCCCCGGAAGCACTGTCAGTGGGGGCCTGTTGCGTCTCGCCGACTGCTCTGTAAGGTTGGTCACATCCACACGGGGGCCCTGGTGCAGGGGCTGAGATCGGGCTGATGCAGTTCGTGACCGTTGAACCTGTCCGGGTCATGCCGGCGAAGGAAGTAGGAAATCACTCATGAACGCCATGAATTCGCATTCGCTCGCGTATGCCCATGACCCGGAACACGCCATTAGCGTCCCTGTCACGGAGATCGCTTTGGAGGATTCGCCGAACGGGGTGAAGAATCCTCCCTTCACGGTCTACCGGACAGCGGGGCCTGGCAGTGATCCGGTGATGGGCTTGGAGCCGTTCCGGTCCGAATGGATCGAATTGCGGGCCGATACCGAGCCTTACGGTGGCCGGGAACGGAACCTGCTCGATGACGGCAGGTCCGCGGTGCGGCGCGGTGCTGCGTCGGCCGAGTGGAAGGGTGCCCAGCCTGTTCCCCGGCGTGCCGTCGACGGCAGGACCGTCACCCAGATGCACTACGCCAAACGGGGCATCATCACCCCGGAGATGCGGTTCGTGGCGGTGCGGGAGAACTGCGACGTTGAACTGGTCCGCTCCGAAGTCGCCGCCGGCCGGGCGATCATTCCGAACAACATCAACCACCCCGAGTCCGAGCCGATGATCATCGGTAAGGCGTTCCTGGTGAAGATCAACGCCAACATCGGCAACTCTGCGGTGACCTCCTCCATTGCCGAGGAGGTGGACAAGCTGCAGTGGGCGGCCCAGTGGGGCGCCGACACGGTGATGGATCTCTCCACGGGCGATGACATCCACACGACCCGTGAGTGGATCATCCGTAACTCTCCGGTCCCGATTGGCACGGTGCCGATCTACCAGGCGCTGGAAAAGGTCAACGGGCAGGCCAACGAGCTGACGTGGGAGATCTACCGGGACACCGTGATCGAGCAGTGCGAGCAGGGTGTGGACTACATGACCGTCCACGCCGGGGTCCTGCTCCGGTACGTTCCGCTGACCGCCAACAGGGTGACCGGGATCGTGTCCCGTGGCGGGTCGATCATGGCCGGCTGGTGCCTGGCGCACCATCAGGAAAACTTCCTCTACACGCACTTCGACGAACTGTGCGAGATTTTCGCCAAGTACGACGTCGCGTTCTCCCTGGGTGACGGTCTGCGCCCGGGTTCCACGGCGGATGCCAACGACGCGGCCCAGTTCGCTGAACTGGACACCCTGGCCGAACTGACCAAGCGGGCCTGGAAGTATGACGTGCAGGTCATGGTCGAAGGACCCGGTCACATCCCGTTCCACCTGGTCCGTGAAAACGTCGAACGTCAGCAGGAACTCTGCGACGGGGCACCCTTTTACACCCTGGGGCCGTTGGTAACCGATGTTGCACCGGGGTATGACCACATCACCTCCGCGATCGGGGCCACGGAGATTGCCCGGTACGGCACCGCCATGCTGTGCTACGTCACGCCTAAGGAGCACCTCGGGTTGCCGAACAAGGATGACGTGAAGACCGGAGTGATCACGTACAAGATCGCGGCCCATGCAGCGGATCTCGCCAAGGGCCACCCGGGCGCGCATGAACGCGACGACGCCCTCTCTAAGGCCCGGTTCGAGTTCCGGTGGCGCGACCAGTTCGCGCTGTCCCTGGACCCGGTCACGGCGGAGGAGTTCCATGACGAGACGCTGCCCGCGGAGCCGGCGAAGACGGCGCATTTCTGTTCGATGTGCGGGCCGAAGTTCTGTTCCATGCGGATCAGCCAAGACATCCGGGACCAGTTCGGTGGAGCATCCGAGCAGGAAGTAATCGCGGGCATGAACGCCAAAAGCGCAGAGTTCCGCGAAGCCGGTGGCAAGGTTTACCTCCCCGAACCCGCCCGCCTCAACCCCTAGAAATGGCGAGGGCCTGCGACTGCCGCCGCGGGCCCTCGCATAGGACCTTTCCGTGCACGGAGCCTCGACTGCCACGGCAGCTCACTGGGCGGCGGGGGAACGTCGACACCGCAACGCCCGTGGGGTGGATGCTGTTCACGACCATGGCAGCCCATGGGAAAGCTCGTGGGCCTAACTGGGAAGGTCTAATGTGGTGGTGCGGGTTGGCCCGGGGGCTTTCCGGGCAACATAACGCTCCAGGTGTTGCGGTCCGACGGGCTGGTTTTGTCTCAAAGCCGGGGAGTGGCAGGACTCTTTAGTTGATGCTGTCGCCATGATCGCCTTCTGTGAGGGGTTGCTTGCCTAGGGCGTGGTGATGGGGGCTTCGAGGAGTTCCTTGAGCCTTTTTAGGAAGACGGCCCCCATGGATCCGTCTACGGCCCGGTGGTCGCAGGTGAGGGTGAGTTCGGATATGGGGCGCCATTCGGCGTGGCCGTCCAGCATGACGTACCGCTGGCGTGTGGAAGCTACGGCGAGGATGGCCACTTGTGGGACGTTGATGATCGCATCGAAGCGGTCGATGCCGAGCATCCCAAGATTTGAGATGGTAAAGGTTCCTGCTGAAATGTCGGCCATGCCCAGCTTCCTGGCACGGGCCTTTTCGACAACTTCACGCCGCCTTTGGGCGATGTCGGGCAGGCTCATGCTGGGTACACGGTGAATGACGGGGACGGTCAGTCCGGCATCCGTTGCGACCGCGATCCCGATGTTGATGTCCTCGAACGTGGTCACGCCTTCCTCGGAGTAGTGGGCGTTGAGTTCCGGATTTTCCGATAACGCGGTGGCTGCGGCAGAGATGAGTCGGTCAGTCACGGTTGACTGGGGGGACACCGATTTCACCGTGAGGGCGTTTGTCATATCTACTTCGACGGTGAGATGAAATGCAGGTGCTTGCCATGCGGTAACCATTTGCTTAGCCGCTGCACGCCGGATGCCCTTGAGGGGCAGCGTGGTTCCTTGAAGGGTTGGGATGTCGTTGGTGGTAGTCATGGGTTTTCTTTCTGATTGGTCGTGGTTAGATGTTGATGCTTTGACCGGCTGCCCCGTGGAGGGCTTCCTTGACTGCTTCGCTGAGCGTGGGGTGCGCGTGAATGTTCCGGGCCAGCTGGGTCACGGTCAGGCCTTCCTGCCGGGCCAGGGTCAGTTCAGGTAGCAGCTCCGTGACATCTGGCCCGATGAGGTGAGCGCCCAGAAGTTTGCCGTTGCGGCTGTCGGTCAGCAGTTTCACGAAGCCGCTTGGTTCGCCCACAGCGTGTGCCTTGGCATTTGCCACGAACGGGAAGGCGGTCTTTTTGACTTCGCTGCCGTGGGGAGAAAGTCCGTTGTCGGTGTAGCCGAAGCTTGCGATCTGAGGGTTGGAGTACGTCGCCCGGGGCATCATGAGGTAGTCCAGGGGAACCGTTGGTTCACCTGCCAGAGCTTCGGCCGCAACCAGTGCCATCGCTTCGGCGGCGTGAGCGAGCATCAGCTTGGCCGTGACATCACCAATGGCATAAATGTGCGGGATATTGGTTCGCATCTGGTCATCGACGCCGATGGCTCTGCGGTCTGTGAGGGCGATTCCTGTTTTTTCCAGGCCGTAGCCGGTGACCCGGGGGGTGAACCCCGTTGCTTGGAGGAGCTTTTCGGCGTAGATGACATCTGACGTTTCACCATTCGTCACCGTGACTGCGACTTCGGTGGAGTTCTCCTCAACGCTGGTGACCTTGGTTGCCGTCCGGATGTCTATTCCGAGTTTCCGGTAGCGCCTGGTCAGCTCCTTGGAGATCTCCGGATCTTCCAGCGGAACGATGCGGTCGGCGAATTCGACTAAAGTCACTTTTACCCCGTAGCTGCTCATGACGTAGGCGAATTCAACGCCAATGGCTCCGGCTCCGGCGATGACGACACTTTTCGGCAGGATCGGTGAAAGAATCTGTTCCTTGTAGGTGACGACCTTTTCGGAAAGTGCCGTTCCGGGCAGGAGGCGTGTTTCTGCGCCGACGGCGATGATCGCGTGATCGAAGCTGATGCTTTGTCGTTCACCGTCGGTGATTTCCAGGTCCATGGTGTTTGCATCGGCGAAAGTTCCTCGTGCATTGAATTCAGTGATGCCGTTCTTTTTCATGAGGTAGTGGATGCCTTTGACCCGGCCGTCAGCTACGGACCTGCTGCGCTGGAAGGCTGCCCCGAAATCGTAGGTCACCTCCCCGCCCACCTGAATGCCGTGTTCCTTGGCATCGTTTCTGAAGGTCTGTACTAGTTGTGCGCTGTGGATCAGTGATTTCGAGGGAACACATCCGATGTTCAGGCACACTCCTCCCCAGTGCTGTTCCTCGACGATCGCGACCCGTTTGCCTAACTGCGCGGAGCGGATCGCCGCTGTGTAGCCTCCTGGGCCGGCACCTACAACGAGTACATCGAACTTTTGCGGATTCATCTGAACCTCTCCTGTTCTGCTTCGGATTCTGTTTTTGCCCGTGACGCGGGCCGTGGGTCCGTTTTGCCGATCGGCTCATGCGTCCCAGCTAGCTGTGTAGTTGGCTGGCCGCTAACCCCTGATGTGAGCCAGCTCCTCGGGCAGGTCGTGGCCCTTTTTCGCCGTTCATTGACTAAGGCGGGGGAGCCCTTGTCCTCTGACCTCCTCATTGGCACCCCTTCCGAATTCAGTGATCGCAAATGTAAAACCAGCTCACTCGACGTCGCCACACCGTACGTTGACAGGCCTTCGTGATCTGGGTCATACTCTACCTATGAATCACATATGTGAGCAAGTGCACAATTGTGAGAACGAGGGGTCCGTGGCATTAGATCCTGTCGACATTCTCGTAATCGGCGGCGGCGTCAACGGCTTGGCAGTAGCCAGGGAAGCGTCCTCCCAAGGCTGGCTGGCGGCGGTAGTGGACGCAGAAGATTTCGGGGCGGGCACGTCAGGGACCGCAAGCCGTCTCGTCCACGGCGGTATCCGGTATCTGGAGAATCTGGAGTTTCATTTGGTGCGGGAGTCGCTGCGGGAGCGGGAGCGGCTGCTTCAGACCGCTCCGCACCTGGTGAAGCCGTATCCGCTCCTGATTCCGTTCTACCGTCATAACCAGCGTTCTGGCTTCATCATGCGCCTGGGCATGTTCCTCTACGACGTATTGTCCTTTGACAAGTCCACGCCACTGCACAAACCCCTGTCCAAAGCAGAGGTCGAACTCATGTATCCGGGGCTGGAGTCAGATGATCTGTACGGAGCGGTGCTGTACCACGACGCCCAAGTCGCCAACGCAGAACGGCTCTGTATTGAACAGGCGCTCGACGTCGCGAGCTTCGGTGGTCGTGTCCACAACCATCTAAGAGTGACGGGACTGAACGAGTCGAAGGCGGGCGTAGATGTTCGCCTCACTGACACACTCACCGGGCGGGAGCTAGTCCAGTCGGCACGGGTTGTGGTGAACGCGTCAGGACCGTGGGTCGACATGGTGTTGTCCCGCACCATAGATGAGACGTCGCGGCTTATTGGAGGAACCAAGGGTTCCCACATGACCGTGGGGCCATTTCCGGGGGCCCCCGAAACCGGCGTGCACTACGAGGCGGTCAGTGATGGCCGGGCGATTCTGGTCCTTCCGTTGCCGGACGGCAACTACCTCCTCGGCTCCACGGACATCTTCTTCGAAGGTGATCCGGCGGACGCCATCATGACTGATGAGGAGATCACGTATTTGCTCAAGGAAGTTAACACTCTGATTCCCCAGGCACGTCTCACACCCCAGTCCGTCTTGCACACAGTCTCGGGCGTCCGCCCGCTGCCATACTCGCCTGAAGCCAAAACAGCGGCCGAGGTGAGCAGAAACCATCACGTCATCGCCCACCCGACGATCAAGAACCTCTTCAGCATCAGCGGCGGAAAGCTGACCACTCACAGAGCTCTGGGTGAGATGGCAATGAACGTGGTGGAAAAGCACACGAACCTCGTTTCATCCCGCCGGCCCTGGTACGGGATCTTCCGATCCGGACCGGGCGGGACGAAGCACCTCAAGCTCCCCGGCGCACGCTGTGCCGACTGGGGAAAGTTTCAGAAGGACTTTCTGGACCGTACCAGCCTGCCCACAGCCACCGCGCAGAGGCTACTGGGACTGTACGGAGTCCGGGTCGCCCGGATCGAAAGTCTGATCTGCGCCGATCCTTCACTCGCCGCACCGCTGCCCGGCCACAACAGCGCTGTAGGCGCTGAAGTTGTACTAGCGGTCCGTGAGGAATTTGCGCGCACGCTTATCGACATTGTCGCCCGCCGAATGCTGCTGTCCTGGGCCGACGATGCGGGGCTTAGGGCAGTTGAAGCCGTTGCTGAAATCGCCGCCCGGGAACTGCAGTGGGACGAGCAGCGCGTTCACCAGGAAGTCGAGGCCTACCATCAATGGATCCGGCTCCGAAGACCGCGTGCCTTGGAAGACGCCTCGATCATGCTGTCCAACCTAGACAAATACCCATCATCAATGAAGAAGTCGGAGCAATAACTCATGTCACTGGTATCACTTCCCGAACTGCTGGACCACGCTGGAAAGAACCGCTACGCAGTCGGCTACTTCGAGTCTTGGGACATCTACAGCCTTGAAGCGACCATCGCAGCTGCCGAGGCAAGCCAGTCCCCGGTGATCA